>JACCQV010001186.1 GCA_013813945.1 Deltaproteobacteria bacterium
ACCATCGACGCTGCGCTGCAGATCGACGGTGAACCGCTCGCCTTCCGCGTCGGTCGGGAACGAGGCGCGATGGCTGACGATGTTGAGCAGCGTCGTCTGCGTCATCTCCTTGTCCTGACCCGCATGCGATGCGATCAGCTGATCGTCGCCGGTGAGTTGCACGAAGTTCAGGTTGATCGGATTGCCCAGGTACAGAACCACCTGGACGTCCGTGGAGCCTTCGCCATCACTGCGGGCCGCGATCTCGGCGTGGATGCCGGAGGTCAGGATGTCGCTCGAGTCAACGGTCGAACAACCAGCAAACAACAAGACGAGCATGAGCTTGTTCATGAAATCCCCTCTCCCATCATAGTGCAGTCGCTGCCTCGTTCGGGCACCTCACCGCGTGCTCACTTGCGTGTGCGCAAAGCCGCTTGCACCCTCTCGGTATGATCGCTGAACGCATGGTCAAGCTCCCCAACGGGGTCGAGGTCCCCGTGCTGGGGCAGGGCACGTGGCAAATGGCGGAACATGCAGAGCGGCGCGCCGACGAGATTGCCGCGCTGCGGGCAGGGCTTGATCTCGGTTTGACTCTGATCGACACAGCCGAGATGTATGCCGACGGCGCCGCGGAGACGCTGGTCGGTGAAGCGATCGCCGGTCGCCGTGACGATGTGTTCCTCGTCAGCAAGGTGTTGCCCGAGAATGCAACCGCGCGCGGAACGATCGCTGCGTGCGAGCGCAGTCTGCGTCGGCTCGGAACCGAGCACCTCGATCTCTATCTGCTTCACTGGCGCGGCAGTGTTCCGCTGGTCGAGACGCTCGCCGCGTTCGTGACCTTGACGATCGCGGGCAAGATCCGGTCGTGGGGCGTCAGCAACTTCGACGTCGACGATCTCGCCGAGCTCGGTCGCATCTCGGGGGCCTCGAGCGTGCAGACCAATCAGGTCCTCTACAACCTGACTCATCGCGGGATCGAATGGGATCTGCTTCCGCAGGCTCGTGCGCGGCGGCTCCCGATCATGGCGTACTCGCCGATCGATCAAGGGCGGCTGCTCGGACACCCGGGGCTCGCGCGGATCGCGGATCGGCACGACGCGACGCCGGCGCAGATCGCGCTCGCGTGGGTGCTCCAGCAAGACAACGTGTTCGCGGTCGCCAAGGCCGGAACGGTTGCGCACGTGCGGGAGAACCACGATGCCCTCGCGATTCGCCTGACCGCCGCCGATCGCGCCGAGCTCGATGCCGCGTTCTCCCCACCCACGGAGCGCACGCCTCTCGAGACGCTGTGAACGATGCAGCGACGCCAGCTCTTGCTCCTTGCGGCCGCGGTCACTGACTCCACGTTCGAGCGGACGCTCCTCGACGGCCAGACCGTGTGGGTGGGCAGGTGTTTGCACTGTCGCGGCAAGCTCGTGGTGCGCGACGACGGACGTGCGCTCGGCAAGGCGAGCCTCGAGCACGTGTGGCCGCGCACGCAGGGCGGCACGGAGGACCTCGAAAATCTCGCAGTCGCGTGCGCCGGGTGTAATCGCGAGAAGGGCGTGCGCCATGACTGCAAGGGCGGTCAACGGCTCGAGGAAGTCGTCGCACTCCTGCGATCGCGACGGCGCGCGCGCTGGCGCGATCCGCGCGATGTTGGGATGGAAGCGAGGTTGCGTTCCGTCCGTCCGACCGTCGCTCGGTGAGGTCATTCATGTTGCACCACGTCGTGCCATGAGCCGCGCTGACGAAATCGGCGCGTGGCGCCTCGTTTGCACCTTCCGTTGCCATGCAGCTGCAAAGGATCGGTCGTGCGGCACTCGCAGGTAGTGCGGGGGCTGCGGCACTCACCACACTGCACGAACGAATTCGCAAGCTCAGCCCGGGAGCTCCGCGCATGGACATCGTCGCGATGCGTGGCATCGCTCGGCTGTTGACGAGATTGGACGTGCGCATCCCGTCCAACCGCGTGCTCCATCGCCTCGCGCTCGCCGGTGATCTGCTCGCGAACTCAGCGTATTACGCAGCCGTCGCATACGGTCGCGCGGAGCGTGCGCCGTTGCGCGGTGCCGTGCTCGGGACCCTCGCAGGTCTCGGTGCCCTGGTACTTCCGCGGCGCATCGGGCTCGGTGAGCCACCGTTCAGCGCGGAGCAGCGCAATCGCGTCATGACGGTCGGCTGGTATCTCGTCGGTGGCGTCGTCGCCGGGTGCGTCCACTGGCTGCTGGAGCGGAGGCGATGACGTGACCTGGAGCTGATCGAACGGATCAGGTGCATGATGCGGCGATGGTCACGCGCGCGGCGATCGCCATCTGGAGCGTTGCGGTGGCAGCCTGCGGCGACGGCGGGGGGCAGGAACCGATCGATGCCGCACCGGATGATGCGGCCGTCGACGATGCACGCCCGGGCGCGCAGGATGCAGCACGGACCTCTGCGCTCAAGGTTCTGACCTGGAATACAGGTGGTCCGCTCGACGCGACGGCGATCGACCTCGTTGCCGCGCAGAGCCCCCAGGTCGTATTTCTGCAGGAGGTCGACGGTCCCGACCTCGTCGAGAATCTGCGGGTCCGCCTGCAGGCGGTGCAGGGCGGTACCTGGGTCAAGCACGAGATCTCGCGCGCTACGGATACGACTCAAAGTTACGTCGCGATCGTCTCGAAGCTCGCGCTCGGCAACATCCAGCCGGTGATTCTGCGGATGCCGGGGACGTACGTCGTTTCCTGCTACAGCAGCTCGCCGGTGTTGCACGCCGGTCGTGCAGCACTTGGCGCCACAGTCACCATCGGGAACAAGTCCGTGGCTGTGATCTCCGTGCGGACATCGTCCGCGTCGGATGCTGGCTGTCTCCGCGAACAGGAGAACACCGTGCTCAAGAACTGGGCGAGCACGACGTTCCCGGCCCCGCACATCTTCGGGGGCGACTTCAACATGCAGCCTGAGGCCGCAGAAACGGAGTACCAGATCATGCTGAACAGTCCGAACCCGACGACGGACTCGTGGGCGCTGGCCGTGAACCGGGGAACGGCAATCTCGTTTGACGGAGCTCCCAGCATCACGACGCCAACCCGAAACACGCGGCTCGACTACATCTTCTTCGATCAAGGCGCCGCCGATCTCGACGTGGTCAGCTCCGAAATCCTCGACGAGGGGGCGCTCTCGGACCATCGGATGATGATCACGACCTTCGATGTGAGATAGGCGATGTGCCAGACTTGGAGCGTGAAGCGCTTAGGCATGTTCCTGTTGCTCGTGGCCTGCGCGACCGGTGATCGGCGCGGCCCGCCGCCTCGCGATCTCGACGTCGACACGCAACCGCACGCGGTCGCTCCTGAGCCGACCGGTCAGGCCGCCGGGTCGGGCGTCGCGCCAGTCGCGGGTTCGCAACCTGCGGTGACACCGCAGCCCGCACCTGCGCTTCCGCAAGCTGGTCCGCCGGATCCGGCGACGCTCACGCGACTCGCGTGGCCCGCGGCGACGACTTCATTCGTGCTGCGGAGCTCGGCGCATGTGTACGCGTCGCCCGACCTGAGCTCCGAGCCGCTCGGCAAGATCATCATCGGGACGCGGCTGCCGGTGGGCGAGAGTCTGGACGGCGACAAGCGCTGCAAGACGTGGCTCGCGGCTGCGCCGAGGGGCTGGGTCTGCGCGCGCTACGTGAAGCCGAGCACGCTGCCACCCGAGGCCGTCGTCCAGCCGGAGGTTCCCGACGGCAAGCTGCTGCCGCAGGACTATTACGGCATCAAGAAGGGCGGCAAGCGCTACGCGACCGAGGACGACGTGCGTGCCGGCATCGCGCGTCCCGAGCCCAAGATCGAGTCGACGTACATGGTCACGAAGGACAAGGAGAAGACCAAGGACAAGACCGTCGAGATCGACGGAGAGCGCTACGTGTACACGAGCGTGGGACTGGTCGCAGCCTCCGATCTGTACAAGCACTGGCCGTCGACGTTCGCGGGCGTCGACCTCGTCAAGACGCCGCCTCCGGCGTGGCCGTTTGCCTGGGTGATTGCTGCAAATCGGAAGACGGTGACTGCGCGCGCGACCGCAGACAAGAAGGGGGTAGAGGCGGGGACACTCGCTCATCGCGAGATCGTTCCGGTACTCGAGGAGGCACCTGGCTTCGTGCGCGTTGCAGATGGTAGGTGGGTGGAGCGCGGGAGTCTCCGCATCGCTCGCAAACGACCGCGGCCCGCCGTCGACGCCGCTCATCCGAAGTGGATCGATCTCGATCGCGACGAGCAGGTGATGATCGCGTACGACGGCGAGACCCCTGTGTTCGCGACGCTGATCTCGTCGGGTCGACGCAAGAAGGACACGCCGCCTGCGCTCTATCGCATCCGTTCGAAGACGGCCATCACCAAGATGGCTGCCGAGGAGCGCGAAGACTCCCACTACGAGGTCTCGGAGGTGCCGTGGGCAACCCGCTTCCGCAGCGGTCTCTACTTTCACGCGGCGTACTGGCACGACCAGTTCGGCACGGCGAAGAGCCACGGTTGCGTGAACCTTTCGCCGCGTGACGCGAAGTGGGTCTACGACTGGACCGAGCCCACCATGCCCGTCGGCTGGAACGAGCTCGAGGTCGCCGTGCCGCAATCGATGGTGGTGCGCGTCCACGACGCGAAACAGCCGGATCCGCCGGTGTTCGATTACGAGCGCGAGGCGAAGCAGCGCGTGAAGATCCGGAAGAAAGAGAAAGAGCTCAAGGAGAAGCGTGAGGCCGCCGAGGCCGCCGCCGCCGAGGCTGCGGCCGCCGAAGCTGCCGGCACCGTTCCGCCGTTGCCCCCTCCGTGACTAGCCTGCGGTGATCTTCATGCAGATCTCGACAGCCTCCGCTGCGACTTCCTTCGTGGGGGCCGAACCGTGGCAGTCGTGGACCTTGTCCCCGATCTTGCGGCGGACATGGAAGGCAGTCGTGGAGCCCGCCTTCACCATCTCTTCACCCTTCATCTCCATCTTGTCCAGGACGTAGATCGCCTTCCAGCCGTCGGGCGTCTCGTCGGCGCTCTCCCACTTCTGGAACATCACCTGCTCGGTGTCCGCCTTCCAGTCCGCGAGCTTCTTGGCCGCCTCTTCGGGCGACGTCTCGCGGACCTGGAACATGCCGCCATCGCCGTCGATGTGCAGTCCTGCGGCGCCGCCGATGCCGTTGTCGAGCCACTTCGCGGGCGCATCGATGACGAGACCGTTGCTGTTCGGAATCTTGCGGCCCGAGCCCTTCGCCGGCTCGTCGGCCTTGGCTGGCTCGCCGGCCTTCGCGGTTCCTTCGGCGGCCGTCGCCGTCTTGTCCGCTCCTTCGTCCTTCTTCTTGCAGGCGAAGAGTGCGAGGGAGAGGAATGCGGCGATGAGGAGCGTGTGCTTCATGTGCAGGATATGAACACAGGAGCCCGGGTGAGCTCCAGAGCACGCGACTGCGTGCGTCCACCACCATCCGCACTCCGCGGTCAAAATCCTCGACGAGCTAGCTCGATCGGATCCGTGAAAGAAACCTGTGGCGCAGCCCCCATCGCGAGCGCTGCGACGGTTAGATCACCCGATGGGTCGACATTCCGTACGCGTGGCGCTCGCGGCGCTGGTCATCGCGGGCACCGCGATCGCGCAGCCACAGCCAACGCCGGCTCCCACGCCGACCCTGCCCGCGCCACCGGCTCCCATACCGAGGGCTCCCACGCCGCCGGCTCCCACGCCGACCGCGCCCGCCGCCCAACCTGCTACATCACCGCCCGCCACGCCGGCGCCTCCGACTCCCTCTGCAGCTCCGGCCACCGCACCACCAGCTGCGCCCGCTACGTGTACCGAGGTCGCTACCTGCGACGTAGCGTGCAAGCAAGGCACGGGATCGCTCGAAGCGTGCGTTCGTCTGGGAGAGCTCGCTCTCGCCGGGCGCAAGGCAGAGCCCGATGCGACGCGCGCGTTGCGGGCCTATCGGGCTGCGTGTGCGCTCGACGAGGATCTCCGGCCGGAACGCGGTCGGATCGGGATCGCGGCGGGCTGCCTCGCGATGTCGGAGCTGCTCGATCGCGGGTGGTTGTTCGATGTCGAGCGCTCGGCCGAGAAAGCGGCGACCGTGCTCGATCGGACGATCGCGATCGGCCGCGCGCGCTGCACCGATGCCGACACCAGCGGGTGCGTGCCTGCGGCGAAGGCCATCCACGCGCGTGACAAGAAGCTGCCGCCCGGCAAGGCCGATGTGCTCGGCCGCATCGCGCTCGCCGAGCGTGGGTGCACGAAGGGGCGCCAGCTCGACGCCTGCCAGCACCTCATCGAGACATCCTGGTCGCTCGACGCGATCGAGTCGTTCAAGTCCGAGGCGACGCGGCTGCGTGCGGTGGCGAATGCCGGGATGACCGCGGCATGCACGATCAACGAGGATGTCCTCGCGTGCACGAAGGTCGAGTCCCGGCTCGACGGCGCGCAACGCGTCACCGTCCGCAACGTGATCGAGAAACGGTGCAAGGAGAACGACAAGCTCGCCTGCGCGAGTCTCCAGATGGAGATCATCGTCAAGCACCGCCGCGAGCCCGACAAGGTCGCCGCAGCCGTGAAGGCGTTGATCGCGCTGTGCGTTGGTGATGGGCACCCGCTGTGCGCAAGCGTTGCCGAAGCGCTCCTCGATCCCGTCAAGGCAAAGCGCCTCAACATCCCGGTCGAGCGCGCCGTAGGGCTCGCCCTCGCCACTCATCGCTGCGAGCTCGGTGACGTCGACGGGTGCCGGCTCGCTGCAGCTGCGCTCGGCGTGCCAGCTCCGCCTGTTGCCGGCGCCGTTGGCGCGGCGATGACCCCGACACCACCTGCGGGTACCGGCTCGGGTGCACCAGCCGCGGGTGCGGGCTCCGCGGCGACACCGGCCGTCCCGTCCGCGCCGGCGCTGCCTACTGATCCGATCAAGTCGCGTGGGTTCGCAGACCGGGCCTGCTCGCTCACACGTCCGGACCGCACCTGCCGCGAGTGCAAGACCGACGCGACGTTGCCGAGCTGCGAGCTGCGCGTCGCGTACGCGGATCACGAGCAGTGCTTCACCGGCGGAGCAGGCGCTTGCGAGCGCGCCGCGGACCGCTTCACGCAAGGGCGCGGGGTCACGCGGTCGATCGAGCGCGCAGCCGACTACTTGCGCCGCGGCTGCGATGCGGCCGAGCGTGGGGCGTGCGTCGCGCTCGACGAGCTCTGCGTCACGAATCCATCCCTTCCCCCCAAGCTCTGCCAGCAGGCGCTCATTCACAGCGACCTGTTCTACGAGGCGGAGTACCAGCTGGGCGCCGGTGGCGACGCCGAGCTCATCGATCCCGATCGCCCGGCAGGAGCTCCGAACGGACCGGCGGCGGTGACGGTCGGCTCGGTCGTGGCGGCGACACCGACCTCGATCAAGCGCGGCAAGCTCGATGCGGATCTCGTCGTCAACGTCGTCCTCGATCGCCTGCGCCAGGCTGCGATCCAGCTCGTCGTCAATCAGCTGCTCAACGCGGAGCGCAAGGCGCGATATCGCTATCTTCGCGATCTGCTCGAACAGGGTGCGAGCCTGCTCGCTCAACCCTCCACGCTGCGCCGCGAGAAGTTCCAGGACCTCGGCATGATCGTCGTTCGCGCCTTCGTCGCGGCGAACCTGATCGACGGACTGTATCCGACGGGGGCGGCGCTGATGGCATCGCCGCACATCGGCGCGACCGTCGCGCGCGGCCAGAAGGACTTCTTCGTCAGCGAGAAGAAGGCCTTGCCCGGCAAGCTTCACGGCTATCTCGTGGACGTCGCGTACTACTGGCTCGGCGAGACCCGTCTGTTCGGTCGTCCCGGTGGGAATGCAGCCCGCTCGCTCGCATGCCCGTGGCCGTCGGGGCAGGGCGCGATCCTGTGCACCCAGCTCGCCGAGCGTGCGACCGCAGAGCGCGTGATCGGCGTCGACAGGGTGCTCGATGGCCTGCGGCTGTGCAAGGCGCTGCGCGACGGTGGCTTCGACGATCTCCGCCGTCTCATCGAGGCATCGAGCCGCTCGCGCACGATCGCTGACTTCGGATCGACTGCGGGTCTGACCCTCGAGCAATGGCGCGCTCGGCTCGTCGAAGGGACTCGACGACGTCTCGACGGCGTGCACACCGGCCTCGTCGACATCCGCACGCTGGTGCGGCCTGGCGCGTTCGGGGACAACGGTCTTGATCTCCCGACGCTCGCCTCGCGTGCACGCAACGCACGCGAGGCACTGAGTTCGCCGGCGGTTCGACTGTTGATGGGCAGCGAGAACACGCCTCCGCTGATGCGTCTCCTCGGCATGATCGAGCGGGCGTCGCGCGATGCGGAGGCCGATGACGGCGACGGGCAGGGCGCGAACGACGTCACGGTCGTGGTCCCCGCCGTGGCTGCGCGGCCATCTTCACCCGCGCCCGCGAAGGGCAAGAAGCCGGCGAAGGCCGAGCTGCTGGGACCGATCGGCGACGCGATCGATGCCGATGCACTGATC
>JACCQV010001194.1 GCA_013813945.1 Deltaproteobacteria bacterium
CGCCGGCGGCAAGCGCGACCGCACGCCGAAGTCGCTCGGCAAGGTTTAACCCTGCTACATCTGATCGGGCGCGGCGATCCCGAGCAGGCCGAGGCCGGTCGCGAACGTCGCCTGCACCGCGGCCACCAGGGCCAGGCGCGCGCGGCGGGTCGGTACATCGTCGACGAGGACGCGCAGCGTCGGGTCGCCGTTGCCCGCGGTGTACCAGCGCGAGAACTCGCCGGCGAGCTGGAGTAGATAGTGGGCGACACCGTGCGGTTCGCTGTTGTCCGCGGCGCGGACGACGATCTCGGGTAGCTCGAGCAGCTTCTTCGCGAGCTCCCATTCGGCATCGTGGCCGAGCTTCGTGAAGTCGATGCCCTCGATCGAGGTGACCTTCTCGCCGGCCTTGCGGGCGATCGAGGCGCAGCGCGCGTGGCTGTACTGGATGTATGGCCCGGAGTCGCCGTCGAGCGAAACGGCCTTCTCGAGATCGAAGTCGATGTCCTTCTCGCGCTGGGTCGCTAGGTTCGCGAACACGACCGCGCCGATGCCGATCTGCGGTGCGACTTGATCGACGATCTCGGGCGCGAGGGTCGGGTTGACCCTCGCGATCACCTCTCGGACCTCGGCCTCTGCGACCTTGAACACGTCGCGCATCAGCATCACGCCGCCGAGGCGCGTCGCCGTCTTCTTGCCACCGAGCCGGATCAGGCCGTACGGGACGTGCTCGCAGACCGACGCCCAGCTGTGGCCGGCCTTGAGCAGGAGCTTGAACAGCTGGCGAAAGTGGAGGGCCTGGCCGCGATCGACCACGTAGAGGGAGCGCGTCGGGTGGAACGTGTTCCACCGGTACTTCGCCGCCGCGACATCGCGGGTCGCGTACAGCGTGGTGCCGTCCTTGGTCTTGAGCAGGATCGGATTCTTCTCGCCCTCGAGCTCGACGACGCGCGCGCCCTCGCTCTCCGTGATCAGATGTTCGAGCTCCTTGAACACGCCGGGCATGTCCGGCTCGTACGCGCTCTCGCCGCGGACCTCGTCGAACTCGATGCCGAGGAGCTTGTAGACCTCCTCGAACTCCGCCCACGAGATGTCTCGGAACCGCTGCCAGAGGGCGCGGACCTCGGGATCGCCGTCTTCGAGCTTCTTGAAGTAGAGCCGACCCTGCTGCTCGAGGTCGGGGTTCGTCTTCATGCCGTCGCGGAACTTCACGTAGAGGTGGTTCAGCTTCGTGATGTCGAGCGGCTCCTCGGCGCCCCAGATGTTGTAGGCGGCGAGCAGCATGCCGTGCGTCGTGCCCCAGTCGCCGAGGAAGTTGATGCCGACGACCTTGTAGCCGAGCGCGCGGAAGATCTGCACGAGTGCGTGGCCGATCGTCGTGCCGCGGATGTGGTGATACGCGAGGTGCTTGGAGATGTTCGGCGAGCTGTAGTCGATGCAGATCGTCTTGCCGGTGCCGACCGCACCCGGCACGAGCTGGCCGCGCAGCGCCGAGTCGATCAGCCACTTGAAGGTCTGGGTGCGATCGAGGCGGAAATTGACGAACGGGCCGGCGGCCGTCGCGCTCGCGAGGAGCTCCGTCGGCTGGAACGCGGCAGCGATCTCGGTCGCGACCTGCGCCGGGCTCTTCTTGGCCGCCTTGGCGATCGTGAAGCAGCCAACAGCGAGGTCGCCGAGCTCGGGGCGGGGCGGGGCCTCGACCTTGAGATCTTCGGCGGCGACCCCGGCGCTTGCAGCGACGGCCTGGGCCGCGGCGAGGTGCACGGGCGTGTGGTGCGTCGGCATGGGCGGCGCGCACGCTAGCACCGATCGCGCGGCCTCGGCAAAAGGGCCACGGATTCTCGGCAGTTGGTTTGACGCTCCCGCGACGAGCGTGTTACCAACGTTGAAGCTCGAGAGTTTGTTGCGGATGGGCGGCGGGCGACAATTCTGGGAGGACACGTGAGCAAGATTGTTTTGTGCGTCGATGACAGCGCCACGATGCAGCAGGTCGCGGACATTACGTTCCGTGGCACCGAGTTCACGTACGTCGGCGCGCGCAACTACGACGAGGCGATCGAGAAGGCCAAGGGTCAGAAGCCGGCCGTGGTCCTCGCGGACTCCGTGATGCCGGGCAAGACCGGGTACGATCTCTGCCTCGCCCTCAAGTCCGACGCGAAGACCGCGGACGTCCCGGTCATTATCCTGATCGGAAACGGCGCGCCGTACGACGGTGCCAAGGGCATCGAGGTCGGCGCAGATGCGAACCTTCCCAAGCCGTGGGACACGCAGGTGATGCTCGAGAAGGTCACGGAGATCGTGACCAAGGCGAGCAGCGGTGTCGCGAAGCCCGGTCAGGGTGCTGCGGCCACCGCATCGCCCGCGGCTGCTGCTG
>JACCQV010001200.1 GCA_013813945.1 Deltaproteobacteria bacterium
GACATGTACGCTGGCGTTCCCATCAGGGCGCCCGTCTTCGTCGCGCTGCTGCCGAGACCAACATCGGTGAGCTTGGCGATCCCGAAGTCGAGGACCTTGGGCCGCTCGCCGGTCGCCGAGTCCGGATCCGGCACGAGGAAGATGTTGTCGGGTTTGAGGTCGCGATGGACGATGCCCTTCGCGTGCGCGGCGGACAGCGCGCTGCACACGCCCCGGAGCAGCATCGCCGCCTCGCCTTCGCTCATCATGCCGTGGGTCTTGCAGCGGTCTGCGAGGGAAGCACCGTCGAGGAACTCCATGACGATGTACGCGTGACCGGATTCCATGTAGCCGAAATCGAAGATCTCGACGATGCCGGGGTGCTTGATCGAGGTCGTCGCCTTCGCCTCGTTGAAGAAGCGTTCGATGATCTCGTGATTGCTCGACAGCTCGGGACGCAGGACCTTGACCGCCGCGAGCTTGCCGATGAGTGCGTGCTCGGCGCGGTAGACCGTGCCCATTCCGCCCACGCTCAGCTTGCTCACGATCCGGTAGCTACCGACGGTCGTGCCGATCACTGCGTTGATCGTGAGGCGTCGGCTCCCCACGTGTCAAATCGATCCACGGAAGATCCGGCCTACACGTGCGACGTGGGCTTACTGGCAGAACGCCTGCGTGAACGCGAGCGTCTCGCTCTGGGTCGTGAGGCCGGCGCACAGCTGATTGGCCGCGGGATCGCGCGGGATGTTGTCGGTCAGCGTACACGGCCCGGTGCTGACCGGCGTGCACTGGTTGTCCCAGCCACACATGCAGTCGGTGGGCACGGTCGTCGCGGTCAGGCCGAGACCAAACCCGATCGCGCCGACCGCGTAATTCACCACGAGCTGTGATGGCGTCACGCCATCGGAGATCCACGCGACGTCGTTGCGCTGAACATCGCCACAGTCGAGCCTGTTGACCGCACCGCCGAACGCGGACGCGACCTGGGCCGCGGTGCCGCCGAACACGATCATCACGTACTGGCCCGTTGCCGGCCGCGCGGTGACCACCGTGATCGGAAAGCTCGCGAGCTGTGCACGAATGCCTGCCGTGACCTGTGCGATGTCCGCTTGCCGGTTCATCTGACCGACGCGATACGCCGGTGCGGTCGCGGTCGCAGCTTGCAGCCAGCCGGCGCGGTTCTGCGTCGCGTCGCTCGTCCCTTGCGTCAACGTCACGCCATCGAAATTCAGGTAGATGACGCGGCCGTTGGCGCACGTCGGCACGGCGAGCGCATCGATCGCCGCATCGACGTTCACTCCGCCATCACCGCCACCGCCACTCGCATCAGGGGTCGCCTGTCCAGTGCCGCCGAGCTCGGCACCGCACGCGGTGACGACCAGCAGGGACGCGATCACGAACCAGCCCATACGATCATAGTGCCGGCACGCTATGCCCGCGACAACTGGGAACGTTGGCGTCAGACGAGGCGGTCGCGGAGGGCCTGGTTGACGGCCGCAGCGTCGGCGCCGGGGGCCGCCTTCATGACCTGGCCGACGAAGAAGCCCAGCAGGCCCGTCTTGCCCGCCTTGAATTGCGCGGCTTTCTCGGGGTTTGCGGCGATCACGGCCTCGACGGCAGGAACCAGATCCACGGTTTGTGCCGAGACCGTCCGCAGCTCTGCGAAGGCCTTTCCGCTGCGGACGAGCTCGCCCAGGATTCCCTTGGCGGCGCTGGCAGTGAGGCTCCCGTCTGCCACCGCGCCGAGCAGCTGGGTCAACTGCTCCGGATCCACGTCGCCGATCGGCTTGTCGTCGAGCGCCCGGGGTAGCTCGTTGATGATCCACTTCGCCGCGAGCTCCGCGGGCACCCGCACCACGACCGCCTCGGTCAGCGCGGCGGTCTCGCGATCGGCGGCGAGCAGATCCGCATGGTCGGCGGTGATCCCGGGCAGTGCGCCGAGGCGTGCGTGCGCGGCCGCCAGCTCGGGATCGCGTGCGCGCGCTTCGGCGCGAAACTCCGCGGGGGACTTTCCCTTCGGACGGGTCTGGGCCTTGGCGTTGACCTTGCGCTCCGCTGGCTCGGTCTCGACCTTCTTCTCGACCACCTTCTCGACCCGCGCATCGCGCAGCGTGACGATCCGGTTGAGCACGAGCGCGCCCGGCTGCGAGTCCTGGTCGACCGCGAAGTACCCGACACGCTCGAGCTGCCATCGCGATCCAACGGCCGCGTCGGCGAGGCTCTTCTCGACGCGCGCACCCGTCACGACCTGGAACGATGCAGGATCGATGTGCTCGATGAAATCACCGCCTCCCTCTTCGGGCTTGGGCACCTTGAACAGCCGATCGTAGAGCCGGATCTCGACCGGCAGCGATGTCGCCGCGTCGACCCAGTGGATCACGCCGGAGACCTTCTTGCCGTCGGCGGGCTTCTTCCCACCGAGCGTCTCGCGATGGACCGTCGCGCGCAGCTTGGTCGCGTTGCCCGCCGCGTCGCGCTCGACGACCTCGGTCGCGGTGATGCAGTAGCCGTAGCGCAGCCGCACCGTGCGTCCCGGTGCGAGGCGCTGGTAGTCCTCGGGAGGCTTGTCGGACCAATCCTCGCGATCGATGAAGATGCGGCCGGAGATCAAGAGAGGACGCGAGCCAGGCTTGCCGACATCGGGCGGGAAGTACGGCGCGTCGATCGTCTCGGAGCGACCATCGTCTTCGAACCCCGGCCAGCCGACGAGCTCGACCTCGATCGGGTGAAGCACACCGAGCACGCGCGGTGCGGTGTGGTTGAGATCGTCGCGCAGGCAGTACTCGAGCTTGCCGATGTCGATCGACGAGTTCGCCTTCGCGACGCCGATCATGTCGCAGAACGCTCGGATTGCCTCCGGGCTGTACCCGCGGCGGCGCATCCCCGCGATCGTCGGCATTCGAGGATCGTCCCAGCCGATGACGTGCTTGTCCTGCACGAGCGTGAGCAGCTTGCGCTTGCTCATCACGGTGTAGTCGAGGACGAGCCGGGCCATCTCGTACTGGTGCGGACGCGGCTTCCACGGGCCGGTGTTGTCGAGCACCCAGTCGTAGAGCTCGCGGTTGTTCTCGAACTCGAGTGTGCAGATCGAGTGCGTGATCCCTTCGATGCCGTCCTCGAGCGGATGCGCGTAGTCGTACATCGGGTAGATCTTCCAGCGATCGCCGCTCCGATGATGGTGCGCGTGCCGGATCCGGTAGAGCAGCGGGTCGCGCATCTTCATGTTCGCCGACGCCATGTCGATCTTCGCGCGCAATACCCGTGCGCCGTCCGGGAACTCGCCGGCCTGCATGCGGCGCAGCAGGTCGAGGTTCTCGTCGACGGAGCGCGTGCGGAACGGACTCTCGCGGCCGGGCTCGCTCAGCGTGCCGCGATACTCCCTGATCTGCTCGTCGGTGAGGTCGCAGACGTACGCCTTGCCCTCGGTGACGAGTCGCTCGGCGAGCTCGTACATCTTCGGGAAGTAGTCCGCCGAGAACAGCACTGCGGCCGGGGAGAACCCGAGCCAGCGAACATCCGCCTCGATCGAGTGGACGTACTCGACGTCCTCCTTGACGGGGTTCGTATCGTCATAGCGGAGGTTGCACCGACCCTGGTAGTCACGCGCGATGCCGAAGTCGACGCAGATCGCCTTCGCGTGTCCGATGTGGAGATACCCGTTGGGCTCGGGAGGGAACCGCGTCACCACGGTCGTATGACGGCGGGTTCGCAGGTCCTCGTCGATGATGTCTCGGATGAAGTCGTTTCTCTCGACGGCCATGACGCTGCGGACTCTACCTCGGTCCGCGCGGACTGGTATACGGTGAGCCATGCGCTGGGTGCTGGCATGTCTCGTGATCGCGTCGTGTGCGAAGCCGCCGCCGCCGAAGCCGGCCGCGGCCGAGCTCGAGGTCACCGGGCCCGCGAGCTTTGCCGGGAGCTGGGTCACGGACGATGAGCTGGACCGCGGCTACACGCTCGTCATCGATCCGGCGGGCGCTCTGCTGCTGACGATCGATCGCGGCAAGATGGGCAAGTGCGAGCAGAAGGGCACGCTCGTCACCGATGGAAATCCGCGCTGGTATCGGATCGTCTACACGAAGAACACGTGCAACCCGGACTACGGCGGGACCCCGCTCGAGATCAAGATCGCGTCGTTCACGGGAACCGAGCTTGCGCTCGTGATCACCGGCGATGGCGCCGAGCGGCGGCCCGTCTACACGCGCGATCCGAAGTCAGCGGAGTAGCGAGTACGCGACGATCGTGACCAGGGTCCCGAACAGGGACTTCAGGAACCCCGATCCGGGCTCTGGCACGCCGAGCGGTACCGTCGTCGCGTACTCGGTGCCGACCCAGACGCGCATCGCCTTCTCTGCGCCGTTCGCGGTCATCACGATCTCCTCGGTGCCAACCGGCGCGCCGGAGATCACGATTCTCCCCGTATGGGCATCGTGGACGATCAGGCGGCCGTTGATCGCGACCGAGACGCCCTTCGCCGGGGTCGACAGCAGGAGCACCACCGTCCCGGTGGGGTCGTCGGGGGCCGACGGGTAACGAACATGAACATCCTTGGCGCACGCGCCACTCCACAACACCACGAGCATCAGCACCACACGCATGATCGTTGGTCCGTGGCGCACCCGGCATGGTTGCTTGGTGGCCCGCGCCTCGCACCAGGCAACCTCTTGCGCTACCTTCGCGCGCCATGGCGCGCCTCAACGAACACTACGCCAAGCTCCCCGCGAGCTATCTGTTTCCCGAGATCGGTCGTCGCGTGCGCGCGTACGCGGCCGCGCACCCGGATGCGAAGGTGATCCGCCTCGGCATCGGCGACGTCACCGAGCCGCTCGCGCCCGCGATCGTCACCGCGATGCACACCGCCGTCGACGAGATGGGGAAGCGCGAGACCTTCCGCGGCTACGGTCCCGAGCAGGGCTATGACTTCCTGGTCGACGCGATCCGCGAGCATGACTACGCATCCCGCGGCGTCGAGATCGCCGCCGACGAGATCTTCGTGAGCGACGGCAGCAAGTGCGACAGCGGCAACATCCAGGAGATCTTCGCGCTGACGGCGCGGATCGCCGTGACCGACCCGGTCTACCCCGTGTACGTCGACTCGAACGTCATGGCCGGTCGCACCGCGGCCGCGGGCCCCGATGGTCGCTATCCAGGCCTGACCTACCTCGTCGGCACCGAGGCGAACGGCTTCCAGCCCGCGCCACCGGCCGAGCCCGTCGATGTCGTCTACCTGTGCTCGCCGAACAATCCGACCGGCACCGTGGCAACGCGCGCGCAGCTGGAGGCCTGGGTCGCGTGGGCGAAGGCGAATGACGCGATCATCCTGTTCGATGCCGCGTACGAGGGCTACATCTCCGATCCCTCGCTGCCTCGCTCGATCTACGAGATCCCGGGCGCACGCGACGTCGCGGTCGAGCTGCGCAGCTTCTCCAAGCGCGCTGGCTTCACGGGTGTGCGCTGCGCGTTCATGGTGGTGCCCAAGACCGTCACCGGGACCGGCGCAGACGGCGCCCGCGTGTCGCTCAATGCCTTGTGGGCGCGCCGGCACACGACGAAGTTCAACGGTGCGTCCTACGTCGTGCAGCGTGGTGCCGCTGCGGCGTACTCGCCCGATGGCCTCGCGCAGACGACCGCCCAGATCGCGTTCTACATGGAGAATGCACGCCTGCTCCGCGAAGGTCTCACCGCATCGGGCTTCACCGTGTTCGGCGGCGTGCACGCGCCGTACATCTGGTTGCGCACACAGGGTGGCGCGACGTCCTGGGAGTTCTTCGATCGCCTGCTCGACGAGACGCAGGTCGTCGGCACACCGGGCTCGGGCTTCGGTCCGGGCGGGGAGGGCTACTTCCGACTCTCGGGCTTCAACTCGCGCGCAAACATCGAGGAAGCGATCGGGCGCATTCGCCGCGTGTTCGGCTGATACACTGAAGCATGCGAACGGGATGGCTCGTCTGTCTGCTCGTGGTTGGTGGCTGCTCCGGCGATGACGGTGAGGGAGGCAGCGGCCCCGATGCTCCGGGCGCGACCACCGCGCATCGGTTCTGCGTCGACGAGACGAACCGCTATCGTGCGATGAACGGTAAGCCGGCCGTCGCGCACTCGGCGCAGCTCGAGGCCTATGCAAACACGGGCGCGATGATCGATCACAACGGATCGCCGCATCAGCACTTCAGCTCGACCTCCGGTGGCGGGATTGCGTTCGCCGAGAACGAGTGCCCGCGCTGGAGCCTCCCGCAGCAGGGCGGCGGTGACATGACGGAGCTGGTGCGCGCGTGCATCGCGGCCTTCTACTCCGAGGGGCCTGGCACCGGCACGGCCCACGGTCACTACAACAACATGATGGGTGCGTACGGCACGCTCGGCTGCGGCATCTTTCAGGCCGGGACGAGCGTGACGATCGTGCAGGACTTCGGTCGCTGACGCTTCACGGCGGCGGCAGCGTCACGCGGTCTGTCGAACTGTCGGGCCGCAGCGGCGAGTCAGCGCCACCGTCGTGGACTTCGTCCGGGCGTGTGATCGGTGCAGGCTCGGGCGTTCCGGCGGGCACCTCCGGGGGCAGCGGATCCTGGTCGTCGCGATCGGACAGATCCTGGTGCCGCTGAACCTTGACCTGGCGTGCACCGACCGCATCGAGCGCGGTGCGCTCCTGCGGTGCATCGATCAGACCGCGCCAGCGCAGCATGCCGATCAGGCGCACGGCCTTGGCCGTCATCGGCTCGGTGTGTTGATCCGGCGCACGCTCGAACGGATTCGGTAGTGCGACCGCGAGCTGGACCGCCTCCGCGGGCGACAGCGACTGCGCCGAGTGCCCGAACCAGTGCTGCGCGGCAGCCTCCGCACCGAACACCCCGTCTCCCCACTCCGCGACATTGAGATACAGCTCGAGGATCCGCTGCTTGGTCAGCTGATCCTCGAGCGAGAACGCGATCAACATCTCTCGCAGCTTGCGGAGGAAGCTCCGCGACGGCGACAGGTACAGATTCTTCGCGAGCTGCTGCGTGATCGTGCTGCCGCCGACGGCGAGCGAGCCGCGGGCGAGGTTGCTGTCGAACGCCTTCTCGATCGCGTCCCAGTCGACACCGTCGTGGCGGTAGAAGTTTCTGTCCTCGGCATCGACCACGGCCTGTCGCAGGTAGCGCGAGATCTTGCCGATCGGTCGCCACGTCCACTGCACGCGGAACGGCTTGCCCGCTGCCTTGGCCTCGGCACGACGTAGCTCGATGAACGCGGTCGTGCTCGGGTTGCCGGTGGCGAGCCGCCTCGTGCTGGGCACCGACCACCACAGCAGCAGCGCCGCGAGCGCGGCCGCGATGACCATGCCCTCGAATATGCGCGCCACGATCCGCAGCCAGCGGCGCGGTCTGCGCTGCGTGGTGGGAGCGGCCATGCCGAGATCATACGAGATTGGCGGCGAGGCCGCCGGCAGGCTGGGGTTCGCGATCCCTTTGCCGTATCGTTCGCAGATGAGAGCCGTCGCGATCGTGAACGGCAACGCGCGGCGAGTGCGCGGCCGGCTCCGCGGCAAGCTCGAGAAGGCCCTGCCAGGTGGCGTTCGCTTCACCGCCTCGCTCGCCGAGGCGCGCACGCAGATTCGCTCCGTGATCGATCGCGGTACGGACCTCGTGATCCTTGGTGGCGGCGACGGCACGATCGTGATGGGGATGACCCTGATCGCCGAGGCGTGCCGGGGCATGGCGAGACCCGAGCCGGCGATCGGCGTATTGCGTCTGGGTTCGGGCAACGCGATCGCGGACACGGTCGGCGCGAGTGATGACGCCCCCGACGATCTCGATCAGCTCGCCCGTGGTCGAGGCACCTGGCGCAAGGTGCAGATGATCGACGTGCTCGGTGTGCGCGCGCCGTTCGTGGGCATGGGTGTCGACGCGCAGCTTCTCGAGGACAACGAAGCAGTCGGCCGGATCGTCGACCGCGTGCCGGGCGGCCGGCTCCTGGTCGGTGGCACCGCGCGCTACGCACTCTCGGTCGCGCTGCGCTCGCTGCCGCGGTTTGCGACCGGAACGCGGCCGAACGTCGTCGTCACGAACCTCGGATCGCCGGCGACCGAGATGAAGCGCGGTGGTGCGACGGGACGCAAGGTCGATGCAGGACAGGTGCTGTGGTCGGGCGCGTGCACGCTCGTCGCGGGCGCGACGATTCCGTTCTTCGGTTTCGGACTGAAGATGTTCGCATTCTCAGATGCGCAGTCGGGACGGTTTCACCTGCGCTGTGGCGATGCGGGGTTGTTCGAGATCCTGCGCAGCACTCCATCCGCATTTCGCGGCGACTATTACTCCAACCACGTCACCGACTTCCTCTGCGACCGGGTGCGGATCGACCTCGACCAGGACTCCGCCATCGAGGCCGGCGGCGAGCTCCTGGGGCGCCGCCGCAAGGTCGAGCTCGCCCTGGCGGCTCCCGTCACGCTGGTTTCACTGGCCAGCGATCCCAAACATCCGCTGTGACGGACGCGGCCGCGAAACTGTTCGTGAAGTTCCGCGCGACAAACAAATACATTTCTCCGACGACAAAGTCTTTGACAGATCGCAGGACCGCTGTTATCCGTATGAGCCTGAGCCGTGACGAAATTGAATCTACATAGCTGTTCGACCAAGCCAGCCGCCGAAGGAGTCGTCCTTTGGCCCATGTCGGAGCAGGTCCGTCAGCGGTCCTACGGTCTGGTGTCGATCGGCTTCGATACGGGTACCCCTGGAGGTCCTCCACGCACGTGACATGAAAGTGTCGCGTTTGCGCTGAGGGCCGCCCGGGAACACCAGGCGGCCCTTCGACGTTTCGGCCGACCGGCGATCTGATCCGGCACGACGTCACTCCACTACTGACTATGCCACTCGTGATCTGAACTCCGTAGTTCGGATCACTTGAGGCGACAGGTGTACTCGCCATGAGCGCGAGTACCGCAAGGCCCGAGGTGCGCGCTGCGCATGGCGGACCGAGCGACCTGTGATCCCTGACAATTGAAGAGCGATGACGATGAGGGTGC
>JACCQV010000943.1 GCA_013813945.1 Deltaproteobacteria bacterium
CCGACGGCCACACGTTGCTGGTCCGCATCGTCTCGATGCTGACGAAGATGATCGCATGAGCCGCCTACGCCGACGCCTACGCTTACGCCAACGCCGGATCAACACAGCCGAACTCTGGGGTTAGTAGCGCTGTTGCTGCTGCGCGTACGCGTGAGCCGGCACCCACAGCGGGTCGATGAACGTCTGCGTCAGCACCACGGTGATGTTGTCCGTACCGCCGTTGTTGTTCGCAGCGCGGATCAGGTTCTCCGCGACGATGTCGAGTGAATCGCCGGACGTCATGATCTCGCGGACCATCCAGTCGTCGACGAGGTCGGACAGGCCGTCGCAGCACAGCAGGAACACGTCGTTGTGCTCGGGCAGGATCGTGGTGTGCTCGATCTCGACGCTCGCATCGAGGCCGACGGCACGAATGATCACGTTCGACGTCGCGGGGCCGAGCGTGCCGATCAGATCGGGGCGGTCCTGGTAGAGGTTGCGCAGGGAGTGATCGCGCGTGACCTGCTGGAGCTGGCCCTGCCGCAGGAGGTACGCGCGCGAGTCACCGCAGTGGGCAATGTGGACGACGTTCTCCTGGAACCGCAGCCCGACCGCGGTGGTGCCCATGCCGTGGCATGTGTGGTCGGTGAGTGACCGCTGGTAGACGGCGGCGTTCGCTGCTTTCATGGCGGCAACGAGCGGATCCTGCCCGGGCGCTGGGAGCGGATCTCCGGTCTTGAGGGAGTGGACCATCGTGCGGATCGCGATGTCGGATGCGATCTGGCCGCTGGCATGCCCGCCCATGCCGTCACACACGATGTACACGCCGAGGAAGTCGGCGTAGTACATCGCGTCTTCGTTCTGCGTGCGCTGTGCACCGACGTCGGTGCGGCCCACCGTGCGCAACAGGAAGCGCTCGACGGGGATGACCCGGCTCGCGCCGTTGTCCCCGCTCATCGCGTCCCCTCCGGACAGCCGAGCATCCCCAGATCTACGCGCGGCGCAGTACCGACCTTCCCGTGCGGCCGGGTCATTTCTGCACCCTGCGGTTCGGCAAGTTGACGCGGTCTGGAATCGCGGGCCATGGCGAGCGCAGCTCCGCCTTGATCTCGTCCGTGAGCTGGCGCGCCTCGATGCCGGGGCGAATGCCGAGCGCCGGTAACTTCCAGCTGGTCGCCATCGCCGCGTTGACCTCCGCGACGACGTCGATCTTCTGCTCGGCCGCCATGTCGACCAGCTCGAACGTCTTCTCGAAGCTGAGCTCGGGACGATGCAGATCGCGGAGCAGCGCCTGGGGCGTGTTGTCTTCGAGCTGCTCGTCGATGTCCTCGGGTCGCTGGAGCTCGCGTGCCTCGGCGATCAGCAGCTTCCTCTCGATCATCGCGATGTCGATGACGGAGACATCCTCCTTCACGCGCAGCGTGATCGTTGCCTTGAACTTGAGGAGGTCATCGACCGGTCCGTCCGTGCGCCGGCGATGCGCCTCGAGCAACCCGGGATCGACCGCCTCGATCGCCTTGGCGCGGCGTTCACGGACCGCGACCATGTCGGGGTCTTCCTGGGCGAGCTTGACCTCGCCTTCCTCGACCTGTTGAAAGGTCGGCAGCCCGAACCAGCGCTCGAGCTCGGCGGCGGTCACCTCGCCAACGATGTCCTTGAGCGGCTTGCCGAGGTCGCGCTCGAGGAGCTCCTTGACCTTCGGATCGGGCGGTGGGTCGTCGGGCGCCATCGCGGGTCTTACATCGTCTGCAGGACGATGACGTAGGCGAGCGCGCCGATCGCGACGCCGATGATCAGCGAGACAACCCAGAACAGGGTCGACGCGCCTTGGTGGATCATGCCGGTACCGGCCGGCTGGACCGGGCCTGTGCGCGCGACCGAGACGACGCCCTCGCTCGGCTGCAGCATGACGGTCTTGTTGGGGCCGCTCTGCGGTGCTTGCGGATAACCGCCGGGGCCCATACCGGGCTGCATGCCTGGCATCCCATGCTGCATTCCATGCTGCATTCCGGGCTGCATTCCATGCTGCATGCCTGGCTGCATCCCCGGCGGCATTCCGGGCTGCATGCCTGGCTGCATTCCGGGCTGCATCAGCTGACCGCCCATGATCGCCGGCGCCATCCCTGCGACGATCGTCTTCTGCTGCGGCGATGCTTGTGAGTAGCCGCCGGGTGCTGCGAGCCCGCTTTGCTGCGGCTGCTGCTGCGGCTGACCCGGCATCCCGTGAGCGAACGGACTCTGCTGCGCGACCATCGTCTTCTGCATCGGCGACGCCTGCGAGTAGCCGCCCTGTGGCGGACCACTGTTCGGCGGCGGCTGCATGCCCATGCCGCCGAGGCCCATGCCCGCTTGCGGCATCGGAGCGCCACCACCCGCGACCATCGTCTTCGGCATGCCGCCCGCACCGATCGACATGCCGCCCTGGCTGACCTCGGCGAACACCTGCTGGCAGTGCTGCATCATCTCGCCGGCGGACTGATAGCGGCGACCGGCGTCCTTCTCGAGTGCGCGACGCACGATCGCCTGCACCGAGTACGGAATCTGATCAGACATCGGCGGGACCTGTCCCTGCAGATGCATCTGGATCACCGTCATCGGATTCTCATCGTTGAACGGAACGTTGCCGGTGAGCATCTCGTACGCGAGGATTCCGAGCGCGTAGAGATCCGAGCGAGCGTCGAGCGGCAGGCCGCGGCCCTGCTCGGGCGACATGTACTGCGGCGTTCCGAACACGACACCGGCCTGCGTCTTCATCCGATCGCCTTCGAGTAGCTTCGCGACCGAGAAGTCGAGCAGCTTCACGAAGTCCGGCGAGCCCGCCATGTTCAGGAGGAACACGTTGTCGGGCTTGATGTCGCGATGAATGATGCCGATCGAGTGCGCCTCCGCGAGCGACGCGCAGCACTGGATCAAGATCTTGACGACGCGCTGCGGGGAGAGGGGGCTCTTCGTGATGGCGTCGCGCAGCGACTGCCCATCGAGGAACTCCATCGTCATGAACAGCCGGCCATCCGACGTCTGTCCAAAGTCGAACATCCGGATCGTGTTCGGATGCTGGAGGCGTGAGCACGCCTTCGCCTCGTTGTAGAAGCGCTGGACCCAGTTGGGGTCCGCCGCCATCTGCGAGTTGAGCATCTTCAACGCGATGATGCGGTCGATCGAGATCTGCCGTGACCGGTAGACCACGCCCATGCCGCCTTCGCCGACACGAGCCTGGATCTCGTAGCGACCGTCGATGACCTTACCGACGAGAGGATCCTGCTGGCTCATTTTGGGGGGGGGCTGAGCTTCACGCGGTAGTTGACCTTCACCTGGTCCGCCGTCAACTGCACCTTGCCGATCGTGTAGCCCTTGTCGATCCGGACGATCGTCACGTCACCACCGGGGAGCGGAGTGTCCGACTCGCCGCGGAGCATCGTTGCCGTCCAGCCCTTCTTGACGCCGGAGTTACTGCCGGCACCGATCGTGATGATCAGATCGCCACCCTGGACCTCGTTCTTCATCACGCGCGTCGTGACCGATGGTGCCGTCGCACCGTCGCAGTTCGGGTTCATCGGATCCGGGTTGTTGACGTCCTGGCACTTCGGGAACACCGATGGCCTGCACGATTTGACGCGACGATCCGGAGGGTTCGGGCACGGCATCGAGGAGCGACAC
>JACCQV010001215.1 GCA_013813945.1 Deltaproteobacteria bacterium
GAGCAGCACGCTGCCATCGGCGAGCTTCAGCGAGGCCCACACCGCGTCGCCTTCGAGCACGGTGCGCTTGGTATCCCAGCCGGGACGCAGCTCGCCGGTCGACGTGATGAACGCGCTGGTCGCGTCGCCGGCCTCGAATTGCTGGTAGGTCTCGACGGTCCAGGTCGAGGTCACGACAGCGCCCGCGGGCACGGCCAGAGCACCGACGGCGATGCCGGCGGCGATCGACAGACGAGTAGCTGCTTTCACGGATCCCCCTAGCGAGTAATCGTACGAACGCGGATCAACGTCGAGGCGCTTCCGTTGACGACGCGCTTCGCAGGCGCGACCGTCCGCGTGATCGGTTTGTAGGGCTGCGCGCGCTGCGTGTGCGACTGCGGCCGCAGCTTGTCCTGCGCGCTCGCGGGCAGGTCGCGCACGAGCTTGCCTTCGAGAGCGACGCCCTCGTCGGCGGGATACAGCGTCACGGCCCAGACGTTACCCGGCAGGAGCTTGCGGAACGCGGCGAGCAGCGTCGGTAGATCGACAGGCGGCGCTGCATCCAGCTTCGCACTGTCTCCGGCGGTGACCTCGAGATTCACGATGCCGCCCGCGAAGTGGGCGGGGACGTCGACCGGAACGTTCTCGATGATGTCCTTGCCGTCCCACGTGCTCATCAGCACCTTGATGGTGTTGCGCTGGCCGGGGATCAGTTCGGCGTTCGGAACCTGGATCTCCTTGATCTCGCCGTAGTTCGCCTCGAAGCGAAGATCGACCTTGATGTCGACGCGCTCGATCGTGATGGGTGCGTACGGGTTGAGCAGGAGCGGCACGAGCACGCGCAGGCCGCGCACGCCGCCCATCACGGAAGCGGCTCCATCGTTCGCGTACATGTAATCGACGAAGCTGATCGGCTCGTGTCCCTTGATCCGGACCGTCGACTCGACCCGCGCGGTGACATCGTCACGGTCGGGCAGGTAGTAGTTGATCGCGTTCATCAGGGCAGCGCCGGTCAGGGCGGGCGTGAAGAACTTGTTGTTGAGGAGCTCGACGTGGAACGTCCCCGTCTCCTTGTGCTTGTCCTTGCCGATCGTGATCGAGATGTCGACCGGCACCGTCGGTGAGCGCAGCCCGGTATCGGCCATGATCGCGGACTGCCGATCCTGGACGAGCGATCCGATCTCCTTGACCGCGGAGCCCATCACGAACGCGCTTTGTGCGGATGGGATCACGGCATGGACGTACGCCGTCGAAACGGGTGCATAGGTCTCGCCGCTCTGGAACATCGGGTGCCCGAAGGCGAGGACCTTCTCTCCCTCGACGAGCGATACGGTACCGACGGCAGCCGCAGACATGTCACCGCGGATCAGCTCGACGGCGATCGAGCCGCCCATCACGAACTTCGACGGACCACTGCCATCGGCTTTCGGGTTCGACGTTCCACCTGCGCGCATCGGCACGACGTTGGTCTCGGCGAACAGCCGCTCGACCTGCGCGAACGCCGGTGCCGAGAACCCCGCGACCGTGAGCGGCACCGAGGCGGTCAGCGTCTGATCCCCATTGATGGGCGATGGCTTCGGAAGTGGCGCAGGCAGCGGCGCAGACAGCAGCCAGCTCTTGCGGGCGGGCCCGAGTGCATCGAGCGCCGCGGCAGCATCCACGGTCGGCGTCAGCCGGCGCCAGTCCTGGAGCGACGCGCTCGCGGGCTGGACGATCCTCGGCCCGTTCTTCGATGACGCCTGGATGGGCGTATTGCGGCGATACGTGTCGCCGTCCTTCTTCATGTATTCGATCGGCGTGCAGCCACCGAGCGCGATCTTGTTGAACCGGAATCCATACGAGAACGCGCACAGCAGCTTGTCATCGAGATAGAGCGGGCTGCCCGACATGCCCTGCCAGAATCCCGACACGGCGAGCTTCGGATCGTCGGACTTCACCAGGACGATGTCCTGCTTCGGGAGGAAGTTCCTCACGACGGACACGACCTCGAACGTGAACCGCTCGGGTGTCGTTCCGGAGAACGTGGTCATTCCGTAGCCGGTCTGGCCGCGTTGAACCTTCGATAGGGGATAGATCTCGGCAGGCCCTGCGTGCGCCACGGTCGCGCACACAAGGACCCCAGCCGCGGCGCATAGCCGCTTGAGTCCACGCATGTCTCCAAAGGATAGCGCGTGCCTCGTGGCAGTGCGGCAAGGTAGCGACAGCTGTGTCAGGTTTTGCGTCGCCTGGTGGTGGATGTCCGTCATTTACCTAGCCTGGCCGGGACCCCAAGTTTCTGTAAAATCATCAGGTTGCCCCAGTGGTCCGACCTCGGCACAGCCACTGCACAAGTCGGTGGTCACGGAGGATGGTACATGTCGAATTTTGTCGAGACGTGGAAGGGAATTGCGACTGCTCTTGGTCGCTCGGAGCGCTGGTGTCGTTACATGGCGCGTCGCGCCGGTGACCCGCTCCCGGTGTTCAAGGTAGGTGGCATCGTGCGACTCAACGCGCCCGATCTCGAGGATTGGTTGGCTCGCCAGCGCGAGCGCTCCATCCGGCCGCAGACGCCGATGGTGGCCGAGCAAGACACCGCGCTGCGCCTGATTGCGTGATCGGGAGGCGTGCTATGAAGCGCGCCCCATGACACGGCCTCTCTCGGATCTTCGCGGCCCCGTCCGCGCATTGTTCTGCGACGTCGATGGAACGATGACGACGGGTGACCGGATCGAGGCCTCGACGTACGAGGCGCTCGAGCGGCTGGGTGCGGCGGGCGTTCCGACGGTGATGGTCACCGGTCGGTCGGCCGGGTTCGCTCATACGTTCATGAGGATGACGCCGGCGCTTGCCGTCGTCAGCGAGAACGGCGGTGTCACGTTCGTGCGGAAGGGGCGCAAGCTTCACAAGATCTTCGGCGTCCCTGCGGCGAGCTTGCCCGAGTGGCGGCGGCGCATGCACGACGCGGCGCTCGAGGTGATGTCCAAGGTGCCAGGGCTACGCCTGTCGACGGACTCCAAGTATCGAGAAGTCGATCTCGCGATCGACTGGAACGAAGAGGTGTCGGCTCCCAAGGAGGATGCAGACACCGCGGTGCGCATGCTGTCCAAGGCGGGATTCCTCGCGGTGCGATCGAGCGTGCACGTCAACTTCGGGCCGCCGCACTTCGACAAGCTCAGCGCGTGCATGACGGTCGTTCGTCAGGTGCTCGGCGGCGACTCGAACGATCTCTCGCACTACGTGTTCGTCGGCGACGCACTCAACGACGCCCCGATGTTCGGCGGATTCCCGACCTCGGTCGGAGTCGCAAACATCAAGGCGTGGTGGGACGAGCTGCCGTTCAAGCCCGCATTCCTGACGGAGCGTCCCGAAGGGCCCGGACTTCGTGAGCTGATCGCGCACATCATGACTCTGCCGCGGGCCTGATCGCGGCCCGGATTGCGAGCAGTGCATCGCGCACGGCGATCACATCGGCGGGGCGCGTCTGCGGCTGGTGCACGAGACAGCTCAGGACGACGGCGTCGAGCTCGGCGGGAAGCGGCCGCACGAGTGATGGCGGTGATGCACGCTTTTCGCTCTGTGCGAGCACGCGCCTCACCGGATGCGGATCGTCGATGAACGGCAGCTCGCAGGTGAGCGTCTCGTAGAGCAGCACGCCGATGCTGTAGACCTCGCTCCGCGCATCATGCGGCTTGCCGACCTGGAGCTCGGGCGACATGTACTCGAATGGCCCGAACGCCTGACCTTGAAAGCTTCGGTCCGGGTCGATGGCGTGGAATGGCATGCGCGGACTGAAGTCGACCCGCACGAGATCGAACGGTTCGACATAGATCTTCTCTGGCGTGAGCGGTCCGACAATGCCGTGCGCACGCGCGGCGTGTAGCGCGTTACACAGCTGGACCGCGATCTCGAGAGAGCGCGGCCACGGCATCGCGCCCGATGTGCGGAGGATCTGGTGGAGACGCGGGGCGCGCACCAGCTCGCTCGCCATGTACATGAGGCCATCGTGGGACTGGCCAGCGGCGTAGGTCGTGATGATGTTCTCGTGGCGCAGGGCGACGTGGCGCTTGCACTCGGCCTGAACGTGAAGAAGACGGAGTGCGACCTTCCGGCTCGCGGCCAGGTCCTCCGCCTCGTAGACCGTACTCGAATGGCCGTCCCCGATCAGCGCCGTGATCCGGTACCGCCGCTCGAAGACCTTGCCAACCAGCGGATCCACTTGGTGGGCGCAGCATAGCTGCGTGGTAGGTTTTCATCGATGGCCCGGCTCGACGTATTCTCGGCCGCGCTCCGCGCGATCGGGGCGGGGCGGGGCGCTGCGATCGCGGCGGTGATCGGAGCGCACGGTTCGACTCCGCGCCACCTCGGTGCGCGGATGGTGGTTGCGGACGACGGCGAGCAGTGGGGCACGGTGGGTGGCGGCAAGATCGAACAGCTGGTCGCCACCGCCGCGCGCGAGGTCGCGCAGGGCTCGGCACCACGCGTGGTCCGTCAGCATCTCGTGCGCGATCTCGCGATGTGCTGCGGTGGATCGATGGAGGTCGTGCTGACGCCCGCGGCGCCTTCGCGTGATGTGCTGGCCCGACTCGCCGGCAGCGCGGCTCCGTTCGTGCTCGTCACTCCGATCGATGGCGGGCCACTCGCGCTGCGCCCCCCCCGGGATGGCGATCCACGTGCGCACCACCCGATCATCGAAGGGGACGCGCTCGTCGAACGACTCGGTGCCTCCGAGCGGACGATCGTCTTTGGTCTCGGTCACGTCGCCCAGAGCCTGGGACCCTTGCTGGCGAACCTCGGGTTCTTGGTGATCGTGTGCGACGACGGCGAGACCGGTGCCACCGGTGAGCGGCCCGCATGGGCGGCCGAGCTCGTCGAGTCCTTCGACGCGGCGGAGGTCGAGCGGCTCCTCGGAGGCTTCACGCGCGATGACTACGTGCTGATCGTGACGCGCGACCACGCGATCGATCAGAAGCTGCTCGAGGCACTGATCGCGCGAGACGAGCTCGGCTATCTCGGCATGATCGGGAGCCGCGGCAAGGTCGGCCGGTTCCGGAAGCGACTCGAAGCGCGCGGACTCCTCGAGGGCGACGCCGGAGAGGCGCGATGGGCGCGGTTGCGGGCGCCGATCGGGCTCGATCTCGGTGCGGAGACGCCGGAGGAGATCGCCGTCGCGATCGCGGCAGAGCTCATCGCGCGGCGGCGGCGCGGTGTCTCGGCACCGGGTGACTGGACATATACGCGGGATCCCGCGTGAGGCGCGGCGCGGTGATCCTCGCGGCAGGGCAGGGCTCGCGACTCGG
>JACCQV010001222.1 GCA_013813945.1 Deltaproteobacteria bacterium
CTCCTGCCGCGCACCGAGGACGCCCTCGCCCCCGCCATCGGTGATGTCACCGAGCGCGTAGATCACGGCGACATGATCACCGATCGGCTTCTCTGCCGGCATCGCGCCGATGAAGCGCGCGAGCTTCATCATGGTGTGGAGCTGACCGTCGTCGTCGGGCTCGATCTTGAGCTTCGTCCACGAATCTGCCACGAGCTTGTCGCGGAACGCTTCGAACGAGGTCACCTCGTCGACGAGCTTCGCCGCGAGCGCCTGCTCCGACGGGAACAGCGCGGTATCGATCACGCTCTTCGTGGTCGCGGCATCGAGCTTCCGCTCCGTCGAGATCACATCGACCATCGTCTGATACCGGCGATCGAGGATCTCCCCGAGCGTGACCTTCATCTCGGCAGATGGTGCGTCGCGCGTCAGCGGCTCGGCGGCACCCTTGTAAGCGCCGACGTGCAGGAAGTCAGCGGTGACGCCGAGCTTGTCGAGCAGTGGCTTGACGTGGATCGGCATCGCCGCCGGTCCGGTCACGGCGATCTGCCCGAGTGGTGCAAGGCCGATCCGGTCGCACGCCGCGAGCACCAGGTACGTCGCGTTCGATGCATCCTCGGTGTGACACGCGAGCTTCTTGCCTGCGGCGCGGAGCTCGTGCATCGCGGCGCGGAGCTCGATCACGTCGGGCAGGCTGATCTCGATCTCCGAGATCCGTAGCAACAGGCCGGTCAGCTTGTCGTCCTTCGCGAGCGCGCGCAGGCGCCCCACGACGGCTCGCAGCTCGGTTCCGCTACCGCCGCGCCACGAGAACGCCTCGCGCTCGACGATGCCGCCGCTGACCTTCATCACGCCCCAGTGCGGCTTGGCCTCGTCGAAGTCCTTCGACTTCTCCGGCGCCTCGTAGGGCCCGGGCTTCTTCAGGCTCTCCTGCAGCTTCTCGAGGATCTCCTTGATGTCGAGACCAGCGAGCCCGCCTCCGTCATTCGTGTCGCCGGCGGCGGGAACCTTGCTCGTGCCGCTCGCAGACCATGGGTCGCTCGCTCCAGCCGACGGCGTCGGCTTCTCGGTGACGACTGGATCCAGACGCGAGGGAGTCTGGTTACTGCACGCGGCGAGTAGCGCCGCACCGATCCACACACCGAGACGGGCACTCATGATGCCCTGTCATAGCACGCTAGCCAGAACCGGAGCCTGCACCCTCCGACGGAGGCGTGGGTGCAGGAGGGGGAGGTGTCGGCGTCGGATCCGGGGTCGTGCCGCCACTTCCCGCGTTCGGGTCGGGGGGCGCGGCCGCACCGGCGCCGAGGCGATCGAGCGCCTTCTGCGCCTTCGCGCTGCCCGGATAGGTCTCGAGGTACGCCTTGAACGCTTCGATCGCCTGGTCCTTGCGACCTTGCTGCTGGTACGCCTCGCCGACGCCCCACAGCGCGGGCTCGTAGCGAGACGACACCGCGAGCGCGGCGCGGAACTTCGAGAACGCGCTCGCGAACTGCTTCGCGTCGATGTGGCAGTAGCCCATGCCGGTCAGCGCCTCGACGCCGTTCGGCTTCTGCTCGAGCGCCTTCGCGTACATCTCCATCGCACGCGAGCAGTTGCTCTCCGCGAGCGTGTTCGCCTTGGCGAGCAGCCGATCGTACGAATCACCGCCGGTCGCCTCGGGGGGGATCGGCTTCGCAGTACCCGTACCCGGATTCTTCGGTGGATCCTCGGGCGGCAGCGGATCCGTCTTCGCGACCGTGGTCTCGATGCGCGCAGCGAGCGCCTTCGAGGCCGCGTGCTCGGGTTGAGCGGCGAGCACCTGATCGACCAGAGGCTTGGCCTCGGTCGGCTTGTTCTGCGCGTACGCGATCCGCGCGAGCTGGAACCGGGCACGCACATCGCCACTGGTCTCGAGCTTGTCCTCGCCTTGATCGATCGCCGCGAACGCGGCCTTCGCGTCGTCGAGCTTGCTGTCACGCGCGAGCACCAGTGCATCGGCGATCGCGATGTCGCGCTTCCAGTCCGGCGTTGCGTTGGCCCGGGCGGCATCGAGGTAGCGCTTGATGTCGCGGGCCGGCTTGTTCTGGAGCCGCAGGACGCCTGCCATCGCGAGGTTCGCAGCGGCATCGTTCGGCGTTGCCTTGAACGCGCGCTGCGCCGACGTGGCCGCCTCGAGGACGATCGTCTTCGCGTCCTTGCGCATCTTGTCGGCCTCTGCCTTGTCGGCAGTGACCGAGGCGCGATCGGTGAGGGCCTGCGCGATCGACGCGGACAGGTGCGCCCGGACCGCCTCGACGCCAGGATCCTGCGTTCCCTCGAGCGCCTTGAGCGCATCGCGGAGCTTGAGCTCGAGATCGGCACCGAGCTCGCCACGCGCGACGTCGAGCGGCGACAGAACCGGTGCCACCGGAGCGTCGATCAGCGGCGTGACGACGACTGCGGCATCGGGCGCCACGGCAACGACCGCTGCATCGGCGACGGCGACATTCCGAGCAGCCTGTTGTCCGCGATCCTTCTTGATCACGAACACGTAGACGACACCGGCGGCGCCGCCCATGACGAGCAGCGCGAGGACGGCGAGCAACAAGCCACCGCGTCCACCGCGGCGCTCCGGCAGCAGATCGTCGTCGTCGTCGTCCGCAACATCGGTCTTGCCGGTGCGGAACGACGACTCGTCGGTCGGCATCACGCGCACGCGGCCGGCAAATCCGGGTTCGGCCGAGGCCGTCCGCAGGCGGCCACCGAGTGGCCCCGCATCGCTTTGCTCCGTGGCTGCGGCGGCCGGAATCGCGTCCGCTGCCCACATTCCGGTGCTGCGGTTACTGGCGGTCGGAACCTGCGCGACCGGACTGATCGGCAGCGGGCCCGTGTGCGACTGCTTCTTCACCGGTGGCGGAGGCGGTTGCGTCAACGGCCGCCGCGGTGCCGCGATCGCTGGGTCGGTCGTGGCGTTCGAGCCCATCGGCGGCGTCCTGGCACCGGCG
>JACCQV010000215.1 GCA_013813945.1 Deltaproteobacteria bacterium
ATGAAGCTCTCCGCGGCGGCGCGCGGATCGCCGGTGTTGCGCGCGACGACCCCGCGCTTGCGATAGAAGTCGCTGCGCTGCGCGGGATCGCCGTCGCGCATCGCCTTCTGCGCGAGCGCGTTCGCGATCGCCTGCGCGCGATCCCACGCGCATTGCTCGAAGAAGTGATCGAACAGCGACTGGTTCGCGGGCAGACAGTCGGCGTCGATTTCGAGCGCGCTCTCGTAGTAGTGCATCGCGCGCTCGGCATCCCCGAGCTGCTTGTCGAAGATGCGGCCGATCTGTGCGAAGACGCCGGCGCGCTCCTTGTCCTCCTGCCACAGCTTGACCTCGAGCTCGAGCGTCTCGATCACCCGCGGCCACTCCTCGCGGCGGCGATACAGATCGCGGAGGCCGTGCACGGCTGGGAGGCATGCCGACGACGTCTTGATCGCAGCATCGTAGTAGCGGATCGCGTCGTGCTCGCGACTGAACTTGGCCTCCATCACCGAGCCGCAGCGGAAGTACAGCAGCGCCTTCGTGTTGCGGTCGGTCGTGACCTTGATCTGCTTGCGCGTGACCTCGATGAACTCGGCCCACTGCTCGGTCGACTCGAAGATCCGACCCAGTGCATCGAGTGCATCGCGGTTCTCGGGATGCAGCTCGAGAATCTTCTGGTAGTGCTCGACCGCGGTGTGGACGTCGCGCGCACCCTCTTCGGAGGCGCGAGCGATCTTCTTTAGGATCTCGATCGACTCCTCCTTGCCGCGTGCGTGCCCGAGCTGGATCTTGAGCAAGTCGACGAGGCCACCCTGGTCCTTCGCATCCTCGTAGTAGCGCTCGAGGGAGGATCGCGCAGCGACGTCCATCGGATCGATCGCGAGCAGCTTCTTCTGTAGAGCCAGGGAGTGACGCGGGTCGCTCACGTGTTCGGCGGCAATCTGCGCGGCCGCACGCAGCGCCTCCGTTCGCCGTGTCGGCTCGCGCTGGGTCTCCGAGCGCTTCTCGTACGCGGCGATCAGCGGCTGCCAGTCGTTGCGCTGCGCGCACAGACCTTCGAGCACCTTCACCGCTGCGGCTGGTTGCGAGTCGACCTCGACGACCTTCTGGTACGACGCGATCGCCTCCTGGAGCTGGCCGAGGAAGTTGAGCTGAACGTTGCCGCGCCGCGAGTACAGGTCGCCCAGTCGATAGGCCCGCGATGCGCCGCTCTCGACGTGCGCGATCGCGTTCTCGTAGAGCTGCATCGCGGCAGCCCAGCGCTCGCCCTTGTAGCAGACGCGCTCCATCGACGTGAACACATCGCGGTTCGTCGGGTCTGCGTTGAACGCGGCGGTATACGCGGCGAGCGCGCCGTCGACGTCGCCGCGGTTACCGCGCAGCGTGGCGACTCGCGCGAACAGCGCTCCACGCGTCACGCCATCGCTGGTCGCTTCGGCGCGCACGTCGAGGATCCGCGCGAGCTCGCGATCCCGTCCGGCTGCTTCGTAGAGAGTCTCGAGAGCGGCGGTCGCCGTGGGATCGCCCGGCCGGCGGTCGATCACGCTCTCGTAGGCCGTGATGGCGTCGGCCACGCGAGCGAGGCGAACCGCGCGGAGCTCACCGAGCTCGAGCAGGATCGCGATCTGGCGATCGACGTCAGTCGTCCGCACCGACGGGAGCTCGCGCTCGAGCGCGACGGCGAGCTCGGCCCAGCGCTCCGCCTTGCGCAGCAGGCGAAGCAGCTCTTGCTGGCGCGCTTCGTCTGGAATGACGGCTTGTGCGAGCAGGAGCATCCGGATCGCTCCGTCGTTGTCGCCGAGCTCGCGCTCGTAGAGGCTCGCGAGCTCGGTCGCGCGCTTCGCCTTCTCCACCGGCTCCGTCGCCGCATCGAGTTGACGCCGGCGGACCTCGGAGAGCTCGGACCACTCGGCGATGTTCGAGAGAGCGTGCGCTAGCACCTCGACATTGTGCGGGGTCTGCGGGGCACCGCGGAACGCGCGTGCGAGCTCGTCCCACAGACCCAGCGCGCGCGCGGGCGCCTCGATTCCGGCGAGTGCTTCCGTCTGATCCGGCTCGACACTCAGCACGTCGAGATAGGCGGCAACCACGGCCTCGGGCTCCTGACCAAGCTCGGTCAACAGCAGCGCGATCTCGTTCTGCAGCTGCATGCGCCGCTCGATCTGCGGATCGCTCGCGAGCTCGGCACGCGCTGTGGCGAGCGCCTTGTCGAGGCGGCCGGCCTGACGCAGCAGGCTGATCTGGGTCCGTCGCGCGTCGGGGTGCTTGTTCTCCTGCGCGCGGTCGAGAGCGGAGAGCGCAGCATCCGTGCTCCCACGCTGATCCTCGCCGCGCGCGATCTCCATCCAGATCTCGCCACGCTTGGTCGGCGGTGCGAGCTCGGCCGCGCGCCGGCGCAGCTCGATCGATCGCGCCCACAGCTGATCGCGATCGCACAGCTTCGCGAGCGTCAGCATGGCGTTCGCGTCGTCGGGACGCTCGGCGATCATCCGCTCGAGCGCGGCGCGCGCACCCGCAGGATCGCCGAGATGTTCGTCGAGGAGCTCGGCGTACTCGCGCGCGGCCTGCGCCCGCGCATCGGGGCTGGTCAGCGTCGTCGAGAGCTCGGCGAGGACCTGCGCGAGTGGGTCGTAGCGCTTGCCCGCGCGGTACACCGCGGCGAGTGCCGCACGGCAGAACGGATCCTTGGGCCCGAGGTCCGCAGCGTGACGTAGTGATTCCTCTGCCTCGACGAAGTCGCCACGCGTGAGATCCACGATGCCGCGCGCACACCAGAGCGCCGCCGCGATCCGCTCGTCGGTCTCGGCGCGCGCGGAGGCGGCGTAGACATCAGCGAGCTCGTCCTCGTAGCCCTCGGGGGCATCCTCGCCGCCGCGATACAGCCGGATCAGGTGGTCGCGGGTCGTCGGGAGCGCGGGGGCCGTCGCCACCGCGGCCTGCCACAGCTGGATTGCCTTCGCCGGTTGTTCAGATCGTTCGGATCGTTCGCCGCGCTTCATGCGGCGCTCTGCGATCGCGGCGGCCCAGCGCAGGAACAATCCTCCGCGCTCCTCGAACCGCGCGATCGTGCCGTCGTTCGGGTTCGCGATGTCAGCGACATCGAGCCAGCGCTCGGCGACGACCGTGTCGGCGGAATCAACGACCGCCCGCGCCAGCTCGCTCGCCGACGCATCGCC
>JACCQV010000948.1 GCA_013813945.1 Deltaproteobacteria bacterium
CCGCGAGTACAGCACCGCCGCAGGGAGGAGCCACCCGGTCGGAATGGTCAGGACTTCCGGCATCCCGATCGGCGGACGCGGCACCGCCTTGCGCTTCGGCAGCTCGGGCGCGCCGGCGGTGGGTGCATAGGGATCGAGCCCGATCTCACCCGGCCCAGGTGCATCGACAGGCGGCGGTGCCGCCGAACCGTCGCTGCCGATCTGTGCACCGCTTCCACCGGCATCACCGCCCGGTTGTGCAGGATCGTCGGGCTGTGGTTGGGCCCGCGCGATCGCGGCGGTGACTAGCACCGTCGTGATGATCAATCCCTGTCGCTTCTTCATGGCTTCTTCCTTCCGAGCGCCCGCGCACTAATCGCAGAACACCCCGGCGGCGCGGCAGGCCAGCGCACCCCAGGGCACGAACACCTCGGCACCGAGCCGGATGTCCCATTGCACGACCGCGTCGAGCCCATCGCCCGGCGCCATCGTCGCAACCTCGAGCTGATATCCGATGCTCCCGTCGATGATCAGCGATGGGATCACCGCCCAGCGCAGACCGAGCCGGCCGAGCAAGCCGTAGTCGATCGTCGGATCCTCGGCGCTACCCGGCACCCAGCGGAACTGCGGTGCGAGCGCGATCTCTCCGACGATCTTCGCCGTCGGGTTCATCGAGATCTCGTAGCCGGCGGTCGGCAACGCCATCGTCCGCGGCTCCGCGTCGAATGACTGCGCGCCCGACAGCGCGATCTTCGCGCTCGAGATTCGCGTACCGCCGTGCAGCCGGAGCCATGGCCAGGTGTCGAACCGCAATCGGCCCACGATGTACAGGTCGGTCACGGTCTCGGTCACCGTCGTGCCGCCGAACTGCTCGTCGCGCGGCACACCGAGGCGGAACGCGATGCCGAACGCCGGGATCCACGAGTGATCCGGAATCGGGATCTTGATCTGCACGCCGACCGCGGGAACCGGCGCATGGACGGCGTCGATACTGATCGCCGACGTGTGGCGGTACTCGAGCTGCGCGATGTCACCGAAGCCAACGGCAAGCGCGCCGGCGGAGGTCAGCAGCCCCGGCTCCTTCAGCAGGCTGCCGTCACCGGACAGGCTCATCACGTACGCGCCGACGACGTCCGCGATCGGCATCGCGAACAACCGCGAGCTGGCGAACGGTCCGCGAAAGATCCGGCCCATCGACGCATCGCGCTTGCGCACCGGGACGCGCGACGCCTCGATCGGCTCCTCTGCGGGCGTCGATGGATCAACGGCGATCGCAGGCGCCGGCTCGACCGACTGCGCTGGCACGGGCTCGACCGACTGCGCGTTCGCGGCCCGCGCGGCACCGGCGAGAACGAGCATGGCGAGCAGTGGTCGGACCATCTACTAGAGGTGTGAAGCCGATCAGGGTGAACTGGCCACGTGCATGCCGTGAACATCGCGTGATCGCCGAACGCTGCCGCACGATCACCGGCAAGAGCTGGCGCGATCTGGCGAGGTCGAGCGCGTTAGATCGACGTGAACGATCACGCGGCCTGGCAGAAATGGGTAGGGTCGTAGCGTGGTGGAAGACGCAGCAGCGTCACGCAAGCTGATCGCGCAGGCGAAGCCGCGGCCGTGGGCGGGCGTCAACGAGGAGGAAGCGCGCGCCTATCTGCAGGCTCGCCTCAATCTCTACTCGAAGCTGCTGTTCTGGAGCTTCGTGACGCTGATGGTGTTTCTCAGCGGCATGTACCAGCTGTTCAACATCAAGGTCTCGAACGTCGAGATCGTGTTCCTCGGCGCGGCCGTGATGCTCGCAGCGATGGCGCTGATCTGGCGAGGCGTGGTCGTCCACGGCAAGCCATCGGTGGAACGCATGCAGGCGATCGACATCCTGTTCGCGACGACGATCGGACTCTCGTTCGGCGCGAGCGCAGCACTGCAATACGAGCTCAAGCCAGCGGCGTACACCTCCCTGATCTTCGCGAGCTTCACGGTGTTCACGCGGGCGCTGCTCGTCCCTTCGAGCGCGCGCCGCACCGCGATCGTCTCGAGCCTGACGTTCCTGCCGGTACTCGGCGGCGGTGTGTTCGCTGCGTTCATGGTCGAGCAAGATCTCCCGGCCGCCGCGTACATCGGAGGTGGTGCGACGTTCTGTGTCGTCGCGATCGTGATCGCCGCGAACGGGTCCGGAATCATCTACGGCCTGCATCGCCGGATCGATGAGGCGATGCAGCTCGGTCAGTACAAGCTCGATCGCCGCATCGGCGAAGGCGGCATCGGCTCGGTCTACCGCGCGTCCCACGCCCTGCTCCGCCGCGCGACCGCGATCAAGCTCCTCAAGCCGGATCGTGTGAGCCCCGACGATCTCGATCGGTTCGAGCGCGAGGTGCAGCACATGAGTCAGCTCACGCACCCCAACACCGTCGCCGTCTACGATTACGGCCGCAACCTCGATGGCGTCTTCTACTACGCGATGGAGTACCTCGCCGGCATCGATCTCGAACAGCTCGTGCAGCGGTTCGGAGCGCAGCCTGCAGGCCGGGTCGTTCACATCCTGACCCAGGTTTGCGGTGCGCTGCAGGAGGCGCACGATGCGGGGCTCATCCATCGCGACATCAAGCCCGCAAACATCATCCTGTGCGAGCGCGGCGGGGTGCCCGACTTCGCGAAGGTCGTCGACTACGGACTCGTCAAGGAGATCACGCACGAGACCGGCGAGTCGACGAAGGTGATCCTCGGGACGCCCGCGTATCTGCCGCCGGAAGCAGTCACCGATCCGGGTCGGATGGGCCCAGCCTTCGATCTGTACGCGCTCGGCTGCGTTGGCTACTTCCTGCTCACGGGCCGCAAGGTGTTCCAGGGCAAGACCGATGTCGAGATGTGCTTGCAGCACGTGACCCAGCCCCCGAAGCCCATGTCCGACCTGACAACCGCGCTCATCCCCGCGGAGCTCGAGACGGTCATCCTCAGGTGCCTCGAGAAGGCGCCCAGCGATCGCTACGCGTCGGCAACCGCGCTCGCAGATGCGCTCGCGACCGTTCCACCTGCGCGGGACTGGGATCTGGCGCACGCACGCACCTGGTGGAACGACTTTCGCGCAATGCCCGATCCCACGCCGAAGCACGACACGGCGACGCTCACGATCACCGTCGATCTGGGCGCGAGATCTTCGGATCAACCGGCGCCGTGAAGATCGCGTGATCGGGGGTGCCGGTCCGGCGATTCGGACGTATCCCATCCACAGGGATCATGACGGCTCCGAATCGCAGACGGTTGATCGCTCAACGCATCGCGCTCGTCGCGCTCGTGGGCCTCGTCGCCGTCTTGTTCCTGTCGTCGTCCTTCATCGCCGGCGTCATTGCGCTGGTGACGATCGTCGCGGTGGTCGTCGATTCCATCGCGTTCGCGCAGCTCACCGCGACCGACACCGGCCCCGACACGTCACCGCACACGATCACCGTCGATCTGAGCCGGCGATCGTGACGGGACCCGCAAGGTAGTACCCGCGCCCGGGCGCGACCGCGAGCAGTGCCTCGACGCCGAGCTCGCTGAGCTCCTTGCGCAAGCGGCGCACCACCTGGCGGACGTTCTCCTCGTTCGCGTACTTGGACTGGAACGGCAGATCACGAGCGAGCTGCTTGGTCGCGACGCAGCCGCGCACGGCCGACGGCGAGTCCGCCTCCTCCTGCGCCCGCGCGCAGAGCGCCCGCAGCAGCTGGAATTCGAGCGGAGGCAGTCCGCGCTCGGCCCACGCGTCGCTCCCCGTGGATCGCGACAGCAGCGAGCCACCCGTCACCGGATCGCTCGACCCGACGATGCACAGCTCGAGCGCCTCATATCTGGTCAAGAACCGAACGAGCCCGCCGGCGATGCTCCCGGTCTGCATCGAGAGCGGCGCGACCGGCTCGTGGATCACCTCGGCGAGAAACCACAGGGCCACGTCGCCGATCTTGATCACGCCCCGCGGGGGAAGCACCACGCGGCCCTGCACGCGTGCGCCATCGACGAACGTACCGTTGCGGCTCCCGAGGTCACGGATGTTCCACCCGGTCTCGGTCTTCCTGATCTCCGCGTGCTCGCGCGAGACCGAGGCCGCGAGCACGACGAGCTCACCCTCATGGTTGCGGCCGATCCCGGTCTTCGGTGCGATCGCATGCGCCACCCCGAAGCCATCGACGACCCATGCGTCGGCATCGGTCGCTTCGACATTCGATCGGATGTGATCGGGAATCAGGCCCTCGCACGCAGCGACCTCCTGCGCACACGTTCGGCACAGTGAGCCCACTTCTGTGGCCCCCCCACAGCACAAGCAACCCATCACGAACATCGAACCACCACGCCATCGTGAGCGCAAGGGGGGTTCCCGCGGCCGCTGGCCATTCGGTGAGTTGACAGGCGGCGCCACCCCGACGTAGCCAGGATGCAGATGAGGCGGGTCCTGGTCCTGTTCGCGCACCCCGTGCTCGAGCGTTCGCGCGTCAATCGCCGGCTGCTCGACGCGATCCGCGACCTCGACGGGGTGACGATCCACGACCTCTACGAGGAGTATCCGACCCTCGACATCGATGTGAAGCGCGAGCAGGAGCTGCTGTCGTCCCACGACGTCATCGTGTTCCAGCACCCGTTCTACTGGTACTCGGTCCCCGCCATCCTCAAGGAGTGGCAAGACCTCGTGCTCGAGCACGGGTGGGCATATGGTCACGGCGGGACGCACCTCCGCGGCAAGATCACGTTGAACGCGATCACCACCGGCGGTCCGGAGACGGCCTACAAGAAGGGTGGCTACAACCGCTTCACGATCCGCGAGCTCCTGGCGCCGTGGGATCAGACCGCGTTTCTGTGCGGCATGCGGTTCGTCGCACCGTTCGCCGTCCACGCCGCGCTCAAGGTGGTCCGCGACGAGGATCTCGCCGACTGCCGCGCGGACTATCGGACGTTGATCCAGGCGCTCCGTGACGACCGCGTCGATCTCGAGCGTGCTGCGGCCGCCGAGAACCTCGCGAGCGAGCTGGCGACGATCCTCTCACCCCGGGAGGTCGCGTGAGCGATAGCATTCTGTTCCAGGCGTTCATCTACCTGGCGGCCGCCGTCCTGTTCGTGCCGATCGCAAAGCGGCTCGGGCTGGGGGCCGTGCTCGGCTACCTGATCGGTGGCGTCGTCATCGGGCCGTGGGTGTTCGGGTTTGTCGGTACCGAGGGCCACAAGGTCATGCACTTCGCCGAGTTCGGTGTGGTGATGATGCTGTTCATCGTCGGGCTCGAGCTCCGGCCTGCCCTGCTCTGGCAGCTGCGCCGCCCGATCGTCGGGCTCGGTGGCCTGCAGGTAGCGCTGACCGCGGCGGTCGTCGCGGGCACCGCGCTCCTGCTCGGGGTCGAGTGGCGATCGGCGATCGCCGTCGGCCTCACCTTCTCGATGTCGTCGACCGCGATCGTCCTGTCCAGCCTCGCCGAGCGCGGCTTGCTCAAGACCAGCGGCGGTCAATCGGCGTTCTCGGTCCTGCTGATGCAGGACATCGCCGTGATCCCGATCCTCGCCGTGTTTCCGGTCCTCGGGGTCGCCGTCGCGAGCGCGGTCACCGACGTCACGACCGAGGCCGGCAGACCCGCCTGGCTGTCTGGCTTGTTCGTGCTCGGAGCCGTCGTCGGTGTCGTCGCCATCGGCCGGTTCCTGGTGCGTCCGCTGTTCCAGTTTCTCGCAGGCGCCCGGCTCCGCGAGTCGTTCACCGCGGCGGCGCTGATGATCGTGATCGGGATCGCGCTGCTGATGCAGCAGGTCGGGCTGTCGCCGGCGCTCGGAACCTTTCTCGCGGGCGTGGTCCTCGCCGACAGCGAGTATCGCCACGAGCTCGAGACCGACATCGAGCCCTTCAAGGGTCTCCTGCTCGGCCTGTTCTTCATCTCCGTCGGTGCGCAGATCAACTTCGGCCTGATCGGCAGCGAACCGCTGATGATCGCCGGCATCGTGGTCGGCACGATGGTGCTCAAGCTCGGCGTCCTCTACGTCCTCGGTCGCGTGTTCGGCCTCGATCGCCCGGCGCGCTGGCTCCTCGCATTCTCGCTCTGCCAGATCGGCGAGTTCGCGTTCGTGCTCCTGACCTTCGGTGTGCAGTCGAACATCTTCACGGCGGCGTTCGCGAGCCCGCTCGTGGCCGCGGTCGCGATCTCGATGGTCCTCACGCCGCCCGTGTTCATCCTCCTCGAGCGCTACGTGCTGCCGCGCGTCACCGATGCGGGCGACCAGCGCCCGCAGGACACGATCGAGGACCATGACGCACCGGTCGTGATCGCGGGCTATGGCCGGTTCGGCCAGATGGTCGGTCGCATCCTGCGCGCGAACCGGATCAAGGTCACGATCCTCGATCTCGACCCCGAGATGGTCGACGTGCTCGGTCGGCTCGGCATCAAGGTCTACTACGGTGACGCGTCGCGGATCGATCTGCTTCACGCCGCGGGTGTCGAGCACTGCAGGCTGTTCGTCCTCGCTGTCGACGACAAGGAAGAGGCGACGAAGATCGCCGAGAACGTCCGCCATCACTTCCCCAAGGTCCCGATCCTCGCGCGCTGCCGCGACCGTGGTCACTACTGGGAGCTGCGCGCGCTCGGCGTGAGGAAGGTGTTCCGCGAGACCTTCAGCTCGGCGTACGAGACCGGGATCGAGGCACTCAAGGTCCTCGGCTACCGCGCGCACACCGCC
>JACCQV010000042.1 GCA_013813945.1 Deltaproteobacteria bacterium
ATGACCCGAAGTTCGACGAGCTCGCCGAGCGCGGGTGCCTGCGCGGCTTCCCCGAGCGCCAGATCATGGATCTTCTCCGCGCACTCGAGGGCGCTGGCCTGATCGAGGCCTCGCGCGGCGAGTACCCGACGATCTCGACGACCAAGCGTGGCGATCAGGTCGGCGTCGGTCGCCTCGCTCCCGGTGACCTCGGCATCCAGATGCCCGTCGTCACCAAGCGTTCGAAGTCGCGGGCCCGCGGACCGGCGAAGCGCCGCTGACGTACGCGATCCGGCGAACCGAGGAGCAACCGCCAGGCGGAATGGCCTCTACGCCGCACGGTGGATCACGTCACTGGACGCGCGGCCGCACCCGGATCACCACCGACTTCGACGTCGGCGTGTTCGAGCGATCCGCGACACTGTCGAGCGGCACCAGGCAGTTCGCTTCGGGGAAGTAAGTTGCCGCACAGCGCCGCGGTAACTCGTACGGGACGACGATGAAGGCCTCTCCGACGCGCTCGCCATCGCTCCACTCGGAGACGAGGTCGACGATCTGCCGCTCGATGAGGCCGAGCTCCACCATGTCGGCCGGGTGCAAGAAGACCACGCGACGTTCGTTCTTGATGCCGCGATAGCGATCATCGAGGCCGTAGATCGTCGTGTTGTACTGGTCGTGGCTGCGGATCGTCATCATCCGCAGGCGGCCCGGAGGCAGCGCGAGGTCGGGCGGGGTTGCCACCGTGAACTTCGCGCGACCACCGATCGGCGAGAAGGACCGATCGCGACCAGGATTTGGGAGCTGGAAGCCATCGGGGGTGCGGACCCGGGTGTTGAAGTCGGTGAAGCCTGGAATGGTCAGCGCGATCAGATCGCGGATGCGATCGTAGTCAGCCGCGAGGAGCCTCCACGGAACCTTGGCCGAACCGATCAGCGCGTCGCCGAGGCCGCACACGATCGAGACCTCGCTGCGGAGGGCTGGGTCGGCAGGAGGCAGCACGCCCTGCGAGCGATGCACCATCGACATCGAGTCCTCGACGGTGACGAACTGCTCGCCGGCGTCCTGGGGGTCTCGCTCGCTCCGTCCGAGGCAGGGCAGGATCACCGCGTGGCGACCGGGGTAGAGGTGCGTGCGATTGACCTTGGTCGAGACACTGACGGTCAGCGCGCAGCGCTCCAGCGCTTGCATCGTGCGCTCGGTGTCCGGGACAGCGGAGACGAAGTTGCCTCCCAGCGCGAAGAACGCGGTGAGGGTGCCGTCCTCGAGGCCGTGGATCGCGTGCACCGTGTCGACCCCAGGCGTGCGCGGGGGGGAGAAGTCGAAGGCCTCACCGAGAGCGTCGAGAAATGCGGGGCGCGGCAGGTGATGAATGCCCATCGTGCGATCGCCCTGGACGTTCGAGTGACCGCGAACCGGGCACAGGCCTGCACCGACACGGCCGATGTTGCCGCGCAGGAGCATCAGGTTGACGATCTCCTGGATCGTGACGACCGAGTGCTTGTGCTGGGTGAGGCCCATCGCCCAGCACGCGATCACGGTTCTTGCGTTGCCGTAGAGGCCCGCGATGGTGCGAATGGTTTGTTCGTCGACGCCGGAACGCTCGACCAGCAGGGGCCATGGCTGGGCGAGGACGTGGGACTCCCAGGGCTCGAAGCCCTCCGTGTGATCGCCGATGAATCGCCGGTCGACGATGTCTCCGTGTGCGAGGTCGCGCTCGAGCACGGCCTTGCTGACACCGAGGAAGAAGGCGTGGTCCCCACCGATCTGGACCTGCACGAAGTGCTTGGCGAGCGCGACGCCGCCGAACACATCGAGCGGCTTCTGCGGATGGCTGAACCGGGACAGCCCGACTTCGCGCAGCGGATTGATCGCGACGATCGTGGCACCGCGCCGCGCTGCCTCGCGCAGCGTCGTCAGCATGCGCGGGTGATTGGTGCCTGGGTTCTGGCCGACGACGAAGATCAGATCCGCGTGGTCGAAGTCGGTCAGCGAGACCGTGCCCTTGCCGATGCCGACGACCTCCGAGAGCGCGACGCCGCTCGAGTCGTGACACATGTTCGAGCAGTCCGGGAAGTTGTTGGTCCCGAACATCCGGCCGACGAGCTGGTAGAGATAGGCCGCCTCGTTGCTCGTGCGTCCCGAGGTGTAGAACATGCTGCGATCGGGACCGGCCTCGCGGAGGTCAGCGGCGATGAGGGCGAAGGCTTGGTCCCACTCGATCGGGCGGTAGTGCCTGCCTTCGAGGACGAGCGGCTGAGTGATCCGGCCGAGCTGGCCGAGCTCGAAGTCCGAGAGCAGGCGCAGCTCGTCGACGCTCAGCTGCGCGAACAGCTCCGGGGTCGCGCGCTTGGTGGTGGTCTCCTCCGCGATCGCCTTCGCTCCGTTCTCGCAGAACTCGAAGCGCGAGCGGTGGGCAGCTGCGGGCTCCGGCCACGCACAGCCCGGGCAGTCGAAGCCGTCGGGCTGGTTCATCGCGAGCAGGGTCCGGGTGCCGCGCACGACACCCGAATCGCGCTGGAGGTGGCGCGCCGTCGCCCATAGCGCACCAAGCCCGCCGGCCGCTTTCGGCGGATCGGTCAGGTGGACGTCGGCCCGCGGCACATCGTGCCCCGGTTCGTCATCGTCGTCTCTCACCAGTCGAGACGCAGCGTGGCCCCGGCGCGCTCCGGCGAAAAGGTCGGTGTGATTGCGATGCGGCTGGCTGGCTCGCGCTTGCCGCCACGGAACAAGGCGAAGTACCCCGCGACCAGGGCTACGGCCCCAACGCCACCGGCGACGAACGCGAACGTCACGTGGGTGTCGTAGGCCGAGCACGAGTCGGCGAACCGCTTGCCGGTCGCAC
>JACCQV010000055.1 GCA_013813945.1 Deltaproteobacteria bacterium
GTATCGCAGCTCGCGGTTCCGTTCGCCGCAGCGGCGGCGATGATGACGATCGCCGGTGCGTGGCCCACCGCGCTGGGCGCGGAGATCGCGCCGGTCGTGCCGCGGTTCACGGCGTGGATGTCGCCGCTGATCCTGATTGCGGCGCACGGGGCGGCGGCCGTTGCGCTTGGCGTTCTCGCCATTTCCGTCCGTCGATGGTTCGGTCGACCCGGACCCGCGGCGCCTCCGAGTACCGGGCCTTCAGCCGGCTGACCACGTCGGGCAGCTTCGTCGACAGATCGGTCTTCTCGGCTGGATCGCGCTCGAGATCGTAGAGCTCCACGAGATCGTCGGCGGGACGCACGATCAGCTGATGCGGCCACTCCACGACGGACCACTGCAGCTCCTCCTGGATCACGATCGCGCGCCCGCGTGGTCGCAAGGCGGCAGGACCGTCGAGCAGCGACGGCAGCAGGTCGAGGCCATCGAGCGGTGCCATCGCCGTGCGCTGGCCGATCAGCCCCAGCAGCGTCGGTGCCAGATCGACGAGGGAGACGGCATCCGTGCGCTTGCCGCCGGCAACACCGGGGATCCGCAACGCGATAGGGATCCGGACGAGCGGCGCGTACGTCACCTTGCCATGCGTCACGCCGAGCCGCGGATCGTCGCCGAGCGACTCGCCGTGATCACTCGCGAGCACGATGATCGTCTTGTCGGCCAGCCCGCGCGACGTGAGCTCGCCGCGGAGCCGGCCAATCTCCTTGTCGATCGCGAACAGCAGCGCGCGATAGACGTGTCGCTTCTCCGAGCCGTTCGGTGACACCGCCGACCTCAGCTCCTTCGGCACCTCGATCTGATGGTGCTCGTGGACATCGAAGTAGTGGACCCACACGAAGGTCTTCGCTCCGGCCGCAGCATCGAGCGCGCGCAGTCCCTCGAGCGTGGTCTGTTTCGCGCTGACGTGATCGCCGATGTCCTTGCTGCCCCAATCGGTGTAGACCGGCTTCACGCGATCGATGCCACGCGTCAGCAGGGTCTCGCCCACGTAGCGATTGACCTCGACCGGCAAGGCGCTACTCGTGCGACGACCTGTCTCGCGCAACGCCTCGGGGAGCGTGGTCTGGACGGACTGGAACGGATCGTGACGCCCCGTCAGCAGCGTACCGATCGAGATGTCCGTTCCGCTGCCAGGGGCAAACGCCCGCGTGAACCACACGCTCTCGTCGAGGAGCGCGGTCAGGTTCGGGAACTCGCTGCGATCGGCCGTCGCCGGATCCAGGATATCGGCGCGGAGCGCATCGATCGTGCTCAGCAGGATCGACATGTCCTTGGTGCGCTCGAGGACTGCTCGGACCTCGGCACGTTCATGCCAGGCAGAGACGTCGGCCGCTGCCGCCGCCGACACCTGCGGCGCGACCGCGATCGCATCGTGCCCGTCGCAGTCCTGATCCACGCCGTCTCCGGGCGCATCCGCCGCGCCAGGGTGCAAGCGGTCATCGCGATCGTCGCAGTCTCCGCCGCCCAGGATCGCGGAGCTGCCGTCGCGATCGAGATCGAAGATCGCTCGCCACACGCGCACGAGGTCACGTCCCTGATCGCCCCGCGTTGCCAGCACGCGGCGCTCGAGCGTCCCGGCCAGACCTTCATGGACGGCGCCGATGCCCGTCCCCAGTGCGGCCGCGGCGACGGCGGCCGCGATGTACGGGGAGAGACTGCCGGTGCGTGCGACGCGCAGCGCGACGCCCGCCAGCACGATCACCGCGAACGTCGCGCCGGCATGTGCATCCGGGTAGCCGCTCTTCAACAGATTTCGCTCGAACCACACCAGCCCGCCAATCGCACCCGCACTCGCGAGGATCACGATCGCGCGTGACGTCCTGTCGCCGCCTCGCAGCACGCGTCTTCCGAGCGCCACGGCGCACGCAACACCGAGCCACAGTGCGAGCGGCAACACGAACGGCAACACGCCCGCGAGCGGCAAGGTCTGGGCAAACGCACCCGAGAACAGCGTGGCCGCGACGGGTCCGCTGATCAGCAGGCTCGGTGCTGCGACGACCAGCGCGACGACCCACCACGTTCGCCCGCGGACGATCCGCTCCGCACCTCCGACCAGCAGCCCCACCAGCAACCCGGTGATCGCGAACAGCGGCACGAGCACCGCCGCGAGGGCAGAACTGCCGAGCCGCGCGGCCTCCAGCGCGCCGATGATCGCCGCTCCGATCGTGTGCGCGACGATGACCCACGCAAACGGGCTGCGCGGGAACGGAGGGGACATCCGTCCGATCAAACCACGCGCGCCGATCGAGGGCTACTTGCTCGGCGGATACTTCTGAAGCTTGCGCTGCAGGCTGCGCCGATGGATGCCCAGCCGGCGAGCGGCCTCGGAGATGTTCCCACCCGCGTCCGAGAGGACACGGTTGATGTGCTCCCATTCGGCTCGTGCCAGCGAAGGCGCCTTGTACTCGCCCGACTCCGAGGCTGGAGGCTCGAGCGGTGGCGCCTCACCCCGCGCGAACGCATTGATGATGTCGTCCGCGTCGGCGGGCTTGGACAGGTAGTACGTCGCACCGAGGCGCACGGCGTCGATCGCCGTGGCGATGCTTCCGTAGCCCGTCAGCACGACGGCCTTGGTCGCCGGGTCGATCTCGACGAGGGCCTTGATCAGCTCGAGGCCGCTCTTGCCGGGCATCTTCAGGTCGACCACGGCGAGCTCGGGCGAGTCGGTCGTCGCGAGCGCGACCGCGGAATCGTAGTCCTGCGCGATTCGCACCTCGTACCCGCGATCGACGAACGCTCGGGCGAGCCGGTTCCGGTACACCTCGTCGTCATCGACGATCAGGATCGACGTCTTGTCCCCCGAGGTGGGCGTACTGCTCATGCTGGTTTGGATACCACTCCGGGGCGCGGAGATTCACCGGATCGTACGGATCGGGTCGGTTCTCGCGTCGAGACGTCGGTCGGTAGCGTCACGGAGACCTCCGTGCCACCCCCGGCTCCCGAGTCGATCTGAAGGCTTCCGCCGACCCCCTCGATCACGGCCCGCGCCAGGAACAGGCCCAGCCCCATGCCCCGGCCCGGCGCCTTCGTGGTGAAGAAGGGTTCGCCGATTCGCGCGAGGACATCGGAGGGAATTCCCGCGCCGCGGTCACGGATCGAGAGGGTGAGCATCGAGTCCTCGCGACGCACGACGACCACGACCGTGGTGTTCGCGGGCGAGGCGTCCTGTGCGTTGGTCACGAGCGAGCGCAGCGCCTGGCTGACCGCACGTGGCGGCAACAACAGCGGTGCCTTGAGCAGCTCGCTCGGGACATCGCGATGAACCGTCGGGCTCTCCCGGATCCCCACCATCGTCTCGTCGATCAGCTCGGCGACGGTGCAGGCGGTAACGCTCTCGCCGACGGTTCCGGCGCCCTGCTGCATCTGCTCGAGAATCACCCGACAGCGGCCGACCTGCTCGCGGATCAAGCGCGCGTCCGCGGCGAGCTCGGGATCCGCGGCCTTCGTCAGGGCGCGCTCGAGCTCCTTCGCCGCGAGAGCAACGGTACCGAGCGGCGTCGACAGCTCGTGCGCAGCGCCGGCGGCCATCGTCGCGAGCGAGGCGAGCCGCTCCTGGCGTGCTGCGAGCCCTCGCGCCTCCGACAGCTCGGTCTCGCGCTCCGCGAGGGCACCGGTGATGCGGCGAAGAAAGTAGACGACGAACGCGGACGCGACGCCGAGCGCGACCCACATTCCGATCGCGCGGCTGTCCTCGGGGATCGAGATCGATCGGTCGTACGCGAGCAGGACGCCGAACGCGACGAACGACAGCGCGACGAGCATCCATGTCCACACCGCACGGAGCAGCACCGTCGCGAGTGCGATCTGCACGAGGTACAGAAAGCCGAACGGATTGTGCGGACCACCCGTCAGATACAGGAGGCCGGTGAGGATGGCGATGTCGAGCATCATCACCAGCGCGATCTGCCACTCGTGCACGGTGCGCGCGGTGGCGCCCTCGCGCCGGCGATCGCCGAAGAAGTACAGCTCGAGGCCGAGGTTCGACACGAGCCCGACCGAGATCACGAGCAGCAGGGACGTGATCGGCAGCGCGCCCTCGAGCAGGATCTGGCCGACGAGGACGGTCGCTGCCTGCCCGGCAATCTGTGCCCAGCGCAGGCGGGCGAGCCACTGGATGTTGACCCAGTTCCGCTCGGGAATCGCCGGATGCGCCACGATCGGAAGCTACCCCGAAATGACGAAAGGCCGACCCTCGGGCCGGCCTTCGATTGCGACCGTCGATCGACTCAGCCGCCGAGCGACTTGACGCCCTTGTTGACGATCCACTGCTGGTAGTACTCGGCGGCCGGCGTGCCCTGCTGGATCCGCTCGTTCGCCTTCTTGAGCTCCTCGTCGATGATCGCGCTGAACTGCTCCGTCGGCATCGCGCCGGACATGAAGCGGCCATTGACGAAGAACGACGGCGTCGCGCCGACACCTAGCTGCTGCAGGTCCTTCATGTCCTTCTGGACGACCTGCATGCACTTGCCCTTCATGTCGCCCTTGAACTTGTCCATGTTGAGCCCGAGCTCGGTCGCGTAGCCGACCACGAGCGGGCAGCCCTCGGCGGTGTCCCAGCACTTGCCAGAGCCGGCCGGGCCGCCAGGTGCGCCACCCTTCTCGGCGGGGACCTGCACGGCGGAGTTGTCGAGCTGGCGCTGCTTGAAGCCCTTGTCCCAGATCAGGGCGTCCATCTCCTTGGCCTTGCCCTGCTCGTTCGCCGCGCAGAACGCGAGCGCACCGGCCATCGCGTTGTTCGGGTGCACGACCATCTGCTTGGACACGATGCGAATGTCGTTGCCGTACTTCTGGCGGAGCTCGGCCATCGTCGGGCGAACCTTCTCGCAGTACGGGCACGCGTAGTCGTAGGCCTTGACGACGGTGATCTTGGCGTCAGCCGGACCCTCGAACGCGTCGTTATCGACGGGCACCGCGTAGGTCTTCGCCCGATCGGGCTCCTGACGCTGCGGGCGCTGCTGGCCGGCAGCCGCACCGGCGCCGCCGCCGCCGCCGCTCTTCGCGAGGATCGCGTCGAGCTTCTTGTCCATCGCATCCATGCGACGGCTGATGTCTTTGTTGTCCTGCTGGCACGCGGCCAGGGTCAAACACAGGGAGATAAAGACAAGCTTGTTCATCAGTCGACTCCTTCAGATCGTTGGCAGCTCGTGTCCGGGCGTTCCGGTGACGGGATTAATCCATCACCGGAGTCGCAATTGCAACACAGGGGCTCGCCCACCATGGACGAGGCCTGCTCGGTTCCATCGGCTTCGGCGCGGCGCCGAACCTCCGCCTGCAGCTCGCAGGCTTCGTGCTTCGAGAGGTAGCCGTCTCCGTCGAGATCGGCTTCGGGATGCGCCTGACGCAAGGTCTCGGCGATCTGCGGCGTGTACTTGCAGACATCAGCTTCGCCGCGCGCCGCGGCCGTGCGAGCGCCACCGAGCGCGACGAGCGTCCAGCCGAGCAGCGCAACCTTGTGCACGAGCGACATCCGGGCGCGCACCGGCGGGCCGAGCACCGCAGCGACGCGTGCATCGAGCGAACGTGGGCTCGCGAGGCCCGCTGCCGCGGCGGTGCGGAGGGCGGCCATTCGCACGAGCAACCGCGCATACGCCGGACGCGGCACATCGCCCGCCTCGAGCGCCCACGCGTCGCATGCAGCTTCGCGCGCGAGGTCGAGGCGCCGGCCGGCGATCCGCACGATCGGCCAGAAGAAGAACACCGCCGTCGCGAGCATCTGGATGCAACGGCCGATCGCATCGCGCCGGCGAACGTGCGCGAGCTCGTGCAGCAGCGCGGCGCGGAGCAGCGTCTCGTCTTCGAGCAGCGCGGGCGGTACGACGATGATCGCGCGGACCAGCCCGACGACGTAGGGGCCCGTGACGTCATCACCCACGACGAGCCGCGGCGTCCGCACGCGAAGGGAAGCAGCGAGGGTTGCGAGCAGTGACTGCGCGCTGGTCGATGCCGGCGCCGCGAGCCGCGCGTCGCGCACGGCGATTCGCTGTGCTGCGAGAGTCCGGGCGAGGACGACGGCGGTGCCGGTCGCCCACACCGCGGCGAGGACAAGCCAGCCGATCGCCGGAGCCACCGAGGACGCCGTGGCGATCGGCTCGACCACCGTCGGCACCATCGCGAGCGAGTGCCCCACGTCGTCGTGGCGCAGGTATGCGATCAGATCCGAGAGTGACCAGGGCATCGCCGGGCCCCATGGCAGGACGAACTTCACCATCACGACGAGCCAGATCGCAGCCGACCATGCGGGCCGCAGCTTGCCCGCGCGTACGAGCACGAGTGCTAGCAGCGCGAGGACGGTGCCCTGCACGCACATCATCGCGAGCATCGAGATCGCGCCCTTCGCGGCGGCGCCGGCGTCGAGCAGGCTCACTTCTTGTCTCCCTTGTTCGGAGGAGTGCGCTCGGCTTCGGCAATCTTGCGCTCGATCGCCCGCAGCTCGGCGCGCGAGAGTGACTCGTTCTCGACGAGGTTCAGCACGAGCGACTCCGCCTGACCGTCGAACACCTCACGCACGAACTCGCGGAGCCGATCGCGCAGGACGTTCTCGCGGCGATGCGCTGCGCGATAGATGAACGGCTCGCGCTCCTTGCAGACCGCGACGGCGCCCTTGGTCGCGAGGCGCGTGAGCAACGTCATCACGGTCGTGTACGCGAGGTCCTGGCCGCGACGCCCGAGCTCGGCGCGAATCTCGGCCACCGTCCCACGCTCGACCTGCCACAGCGCCTTCATGACGCGGAGCTCGGCGGGGGTGAGGTCGGGAGAGCGGGCCATCGTTACGACACCTGAAGTAGCATTACTACAACCGTAGTTTCCAAGGCAAGCGGGAAGCGTGACTCGCGGTCGGCCCCTGCAACCGGTGTCACGCCGCCGGCATTCCCCGCCGCCGCCGCCACCAGCCGAGAAACCACATCCCCGGGCGCTCCGCGCGCAGCATCGCGACATACGCAACGCCGCACAGCGGATAGAGAAACCAGATGTTCATCAGCAGCACGACGCCGACGTGGAACCCCCACGCTGCGAGCGCCCAGAGCCGCGCGAGCCGCGGCCCGACCAGCGCGATCGGTGCCCCGAATTCGAGGACGAGCGTCATCACCGAGAACACGATGAACCCCGCTGGATGTTCGAGGAACTGGGTCGCGAGCGGTGCGATCAAGTCGCCGAGCAGCGCCTTGCGCAGGTTGTCCACCGCGATCTGGTTGCGTAGCTGCTCGCCGTCGATCCAGTCCATCCCCGCGATCCGGAGCTTCGCGATCCCGGCGAGCACGTACGTGGCCGCAGTCAGCGCGATCATCAGCTTGAGCACCCAGCCGTAGCCAATCGCAGCGGGCTGCGCCGGCTTGCGATCCACGGCCCACGCGTCCGCAGCGGGCGAGCACGCGAGTGCCATCACGTGGAGCACGAGCAGGTTCTCGGTATGGAAGATCATTCCCCACGAGTTGCGATACGTCAGCGTCCACAGCAGCGCGATCGCCGCGAACGGCGCGAGCAGGCGAAACCGAAACCCGACGACAAACGCCGCCATCAGCACGGCCGTCGCGATCGAGATCGCGAGCGCGAGCGCCGGCGGCAGCGGTGACTCGAGCAGACGAACCACGCCGGTCGGCCGGAAGTTCTCGGCCGGCAGCTGCGCGACTGCGTAGCCTTCGCGGATCCGGATCAGGATCCACGCGAGCGCGAACGTCCCCACGATGATCCGCACCGCGGCCAGCCGCTCCGCCGGAGCTGGCGCGAACCACCAGTCGGACACTGGCTTGATCGCACGACCGATGATGATTCGCACCGCTGCGAACCGTTCGGCCAGAGCTGCCCGAACCCCCAGTCGCTTCATCGCGGCACCTGGCAGCTCGCGCGCTCCTGCTCGGTGCCCACGCGGTCGCGGACGAGGAAGTCGACCGCATCGTGCGTGCCCGTGACGATCCGGATTGTCACCACGTCGCGGTAGTCATCGAGCTGCGCGACGCGCGCGGCGATCGTGGTGCACAGCACCGGCAG
>JACCQV010000088.1 GCA_013813945.1 Deltaproteobacteria bacterium
GCCTAGGACACCCGCCTTTCACGCAGGTAACACGGGTTCGAATCCCGTCGGGGTCGCCATTCAATCGGGAGGGTATCTCCCACCAAGCTACCGAAACTCGCTGCGCAGACGATCACGTCGCCGCGCTTTGCCTCCTCGATCAAGCCTCGAAGACCCGACCGATTGAGGAAGTCGTCGCCCGCGCGACCATCGTCGACATAGTCGGTGCGAGGCTGCTCGGTGAGCTCCATCCGAGCGATCAGCTCGTCGCAACCACGCGACTGAACGTCGAGGCTGAACTGCTGCTTGCCGTCGTCGTTCTTCGACCGCCGTCGATACGTTCGGATGTTCATCCCGTCCCCTTCTGTGCTCGCGGGATTTGGCACCGCGATTCGGGGACATCCCCGAAACATGGTGGGGGAGATGGGGAGTGGACTGGCCCTAGACTTTTCGACCACGAACGACCGACGACACCCGAACGTCGTCGGGAGATGTCGTCGTCTTGGCGTCGAAAGAAGTCCGCGATTGGATTGTCCACTTCGCGCGGCCGAGCGCCAGATACGCTTGTAAACAGCGCAGCGTTACGGAGCGACGAACGTGGCTTGATTCGAGTCGCTCTCCCCGTTCGCGTTGGTCGCCACGACCATGTACATGTACGTCGCGCCGGCCACGATCGGTTCATCGTGGAATGCGGTCCCGTTGAACGGGACGCGCCCGAGCTCGGCAAGCGCGGTGTCGCTACCCATGCGCATCCGCATGATCACGAACTCACTCTCGTCCATCGAGTTGTCCTTCCACGTCAGGTGCGCGCCGGCACCGAGTGGCGTTGCAGTGAGGTTCGATGGCGCGGTGGGCCCCGCAGCTCCACCGTCGTCACCAGCACAGGCGCCGAGCAGAACTAGCGACAATGCGAGACAGCGAGGGGAGGTCAACATGGAAAGATGAGTGCCCGAACCAGGCCGAACCTTCGGTCGAAAGAAAACTCTGAGGAGCAACCAGTGCTTACACGTGATCGGCAACGACGACCGAAGGTTTCGGCGGCTGCGGGAACGGATGCATCAGTGACCGGGAAGATCGGCTGGCTTGCCGTGCTCTGCATCGGCTGCTCCTCCGACCCAACTCTTGAACCGGTGCCCGAGCTTCCTCGCGCAACTGACATGAACCCCGATCCCAACATCGTCGAAGTGACGCTCGTCGCGACTGCGGCCACCACCGTGTATGTCGACGGTCGCTCGACCGAGGTGCTCGCATACCGCGACGGCGCAATCGACGGATCCGAAGCGACCGTACCGGGCCCGATGATCGAAGCGACGCAGGGGAACCGTCTCATCGTTCACTTCCGGAACGAGCTGACGGACCGCGAGAGCTCCGTGCACTGGCACGGACTCCGGCTACCGATCGACATGGACGGCGTCAACGCGATCGCGGCGGGCGCGAGCTTCGACTACGACTTCATCCTGCTCGACGCGGGATGGTTCTGGTACCACCCGCACATCGAGACCGACGAGCAGATCGAGCTCGGTCTCCAAGGGCAGCTGCGCGTCCTCGGCGCAAACGAGCCCGCGATCGCCGTCGAACGCACGTTCGTGTTCGACGATGTCGACCTCGACGACCGAGGTCAGCTCCGCATCGAGCCGTCGCATGAGGATCTCGCGCTTGGGCGGCGCGGCCATACGCTGCTGGTGAACGGCAAGCCACCGGGATCGATCGTGGCCTCCCCCGGGTCTGTGGAGCGCTGGCGCCTCGTGAACACGTCGAATGGTCGGTTCTTCGATCTACGCCTCGACGGACTTCCGCTGCGCGTGATCGGCTGGGATGGCGGCTTGATCCCGGAGCCGTACGAGGTCGACCACCTCATCATCGCGCCCGGCGAGCGCTACGACGTGGTGATCTCGCTCGCTCGCCCGCGTGGCAGCCAGCTGACGCTACAGACTCTCGAGGTCGCGCGGGGGCACGGGGGCGTCGACCCGGGGCCACTCGGACTCGTGCGAGTCGATCTCGACGGCGACGCGATTCCGCGCGACGAGGTCCCGACCGTCGGTCCGAGCATCACGCGGCTGCCGGTGTCGGCGCAGACGATGTCCCGTCGGTTCGCGTTGAGCGAGTCGCTCGATGGTCCGCAGGGCGCGGTGTTCTTCATCAACAACCAGCGCTGGCCGCTCAACACCCCGGTCGACGTTCGCCTCGGCGATCTCGAGATCTGGGAAGTCGTCAACGAGGCCGACGCTGAGCACCCGGTCCACGTGCATGGGCACTTCGTTCAGGTGCTCGATCGCGACGGCGTTCCGGAGGCCCAACTCGGATGGAAAGACACGTTTGTGGTCGGCGCCAAGTCGACCGTGCGCGCGGCTCTTCGCTACGAAGCTCCCGGCATGTGGATGTTCCATTGCCAGATTCCCGAACACGCCGAGCTCGGCATGACCGCAGACATCGAAGTGCAGCCCTAACTCAAGGAGACTCTCGGATGAAGCTCAACCTCGCCGCTCTCGTCATCGTCTTCGCCGCCGGATGCGGCACTGACACATCGGACCCACCGATCACCGGTGACTGCACACCCGGCGAGACGATGGCCTGCGAGTGTTCTCCCACGAGCACGGGCACGATGACGTGCGGCGCTGACAGCACGTTCGGTTCGTGTGGTCAGTGCTCGATTCCAGACCCGGATCCGATGAAGGTGAACTTCCAGGCGCAGATCGTTCCCATCATCAACAAGTCGTGCGGAACCGGCGTGACCGGTTGCCATGGTCGCGACGCGTACGGTGCGAGCCTGAGCCAGGATTGTCGCGGGTGGTTGACGATGGAGAACGTGCCGCTGGGCGCCCAGTTCTACTCGGGTCCGAGAAATGGGCAGAGCACTGGCTGCCCGGACCTTCCGCTCTACGAACGGCTGACGCAGATCGATGTGTGGCAATGCCTCACGACCTCGGTGGCGTACGTCACGCCGGGCGACGTCTCGAAGAGCTACATCATGAACAAGCTCAACGGCGTCAACATGTGCAAGGAGTCGCCGAGCTCGCCATCGGACCAGATGCCGCCGCCGCAGCCGCCCGAGAACCCGGATCCGTTCGTGCTCAGTGCCACGGACAAGGCCCTGATTCAGAAGTGGATCGAGGAGGGCGCGCTCAACAATTGAGCGCCGTGTTACCGTGAATTTCCGTGAGGCTCCGATCGGTCAGCGTCGTGTCGCTGGCGTTCCTCGTCGGGACGATGGGGGACGCGCGCGCGGAATGCGAGCCGACCGCAGTGCCGATCGGCGATGCAACCTTGGTCCGCAGCGTGATCGAACGCCTGGCGGTGAATGGGGTGTCGACAGTGCCGGTGCAGGGCTGCCCGGCATTGCGCGTACTTGTGGAGCGTCGTGGCGAACAGCTCCATCTGGAGATGACGGACTCGTTCGCGCGTACCGCGCAGCGCCAGGTCCGGGATGTCGCGACCGCAGCAGCGATCATCGAGTCGTGGACACTGCAGGAGGTCGAGCAGGGAGCACTGCCGGCGCTGGCTCTGTCTCCCGAAGCATCGGCGACACCGATGGTGAGTGGAGCGGTCAGTGCGACGACCCTGTCGCGTATCGGCATCGCGGCGACGTTCGAGTCGTCCATTGGGGACAATGGCTCCTTGTGGATGGGTGGCACGATCGCGGGTTGCGCGCGAGTGGGGCCCCTCTGCGTCGGGGGTGTGC
>JACCQV010000112.1 GCA_013813945.1 Deltaproteobacteria bacterium
GTCCGTGGCATCTGGCTGCCGACCTGCGACTGGTGGTTCGGGATCAAGGCGTACCTCGCGATGCCGATTGCCACGGCGCTGCTCGCGGGCGCCGTCGGTCACGGGGTCGGCGTGCTCACGGGACCACGGCGCTACATCGGCGCGGCGATCGCCCAGCTGCCACTCATCGTGCTCGCGATCGCAGCGCTGCTCCGGTTCTACGGCGCGCCCCCGGTGTTCACGTACAACGCGATCCTCGGCTACTTCCCCGGCAACCTCTACGATGAGAACGTCAAGCTGACCGCGGCGCTCGCGTGGTCACGGCTCGAGCAGCTGCTGTGGGTGATCGCGTTCGTGTCGGTGGTCGCGTTTCGGTTCGACGTCCCGCGGTTCCGGTGGACGCTGGAAGCCCGCCCCGCCGGGAGGCGCCTCGGCGCCCTCGCGCTCGCAGCGGCGTGTATCAGCGGCGCGTTCTCGTTGCGGCGGCACAGTGGCGACCTCGGGTATGCGATCGATGCCGAGGACATCGAGGTGGCGCTCGGCGGACGCATCGAGACGCCGCACTTCGTGATCCACTACTCGGACACGCCCCAGATCCGCGAGGTCATGGGGCTGGTCGCAGCCGATCACGAGTTCCGCTACGCGCAGGTCGTCGCGCAGCTCGGGGTGCAGTCGGCGACGAAGATCCGCTCGTTCTACTTCTCGAGCCGCGATCAGAAGGAGCGCCTGATGGGCGCGCGCGACGTCGAGATGGCGAAGCCATGGCGGCGCGAGATCTATCTCGAGCACCGCGGGTTTCCGCACAGCTCGCTGCGCCACGAGATCGCTCATGCGGTCGCGGCGGAGTTCGGCACCTGGCCGTTCGATGTCGCTGCCACGAACGTGTTGCCCCTCCCCGGCAGGCTCGGACTGCCGTTCCTTGCGAACCCCGGCCTGATCGAGGGACTCGCGGTCGCGATCGACTGGCCCGGCCGCTACGACCGGATGACGCCGCACGAGTCCGTGCGCGCTCTCCAGGAGATGGGCAAGCAGCCCTCGATCCGTCAGCTGCTGTCGCTGCAGTTCTTTTCGGTGTCGTCGGCGACCGGCTACACGACCGCCGGCTCGTTCCTCAAGTACCTCCTCGACACCTATGGCGCAGGCCCGCTGCGCAGCGTCTATCGCAGCGCCGGTGACTTCGAGGCCGCGTATGGCAAGCCGCTCGCGGTGCTCGAGCGCGAGTGGCTCGCGATGACATCGAAGATCGTGCTGCCGCGCTCCGCGGTCGAAGCATCGCGTGAGCGGTTCCGCGGCACGAGCGTGTTCTCGCGGCCGTGTCCGCATGCGATCGCGGCCCAGCGCGAACGCGCGCAAGATGCCTACGCCCACGGCGATCGCGCTCGCTCGATCTCCTTGATGCGCGACGTCTGTGGCCACGCACCGGAGGAGCCGCGATACCGCCTCGACCTCGCCGAAGCCCTCTACGCCGGCGATCCGCGCGAGCGGCTCGAGGCGGTCTCGCTGTGGACCGCGTTGGCTCTCGATCCCGACCGCGTGACGTCGACCTTGCGCGCGGAGGCCCTCGAGAAGCTCGCCCGCGCTGCGGCGATGCGCAACGACTTCACGGAAGTGCGCAGGCTGATCGCGCAGGCGGTGAAGCTGCCCGTTGCCGACGACGACCGCCGCCAGCTCGAGGCGATCACGTTTGCGCTCGGGCACGAGGGGCCGGCCGGCGCTGCGCTCCGTGGCTACTTCTACGGCTCCCTGCCCGGCCTCGATGCGCCGACCTGGGCACTGCTCGCGACGCTGGCCGAGCCGCAGCTCGGCTTCGGTCACTACGTGGCCGGGTTGCAGAAGCTCGGCCGCGGCGACCTCGTCGAGGCCAGCGCAGCTCTCGAGCGCGGGCTCGCGCGCGGCTTGCCAGGGCTCTTGTTCGTGAAGAACTCCGCGCGCCGCCTCGCGGTCGCTGCGTATCGCACCGGCAACACGGAACAGGTCAAGACGGCGATCGGCGTGCTGCAAGGCACCGACATGAGCGAGGCGGATCGCCTGCTCGCCAGCGACTGGTCAGGGCGGCTCGCGTTCGATGCGAGCCCCTGATCACATTCCCGCGAGGAACAGCCAGCGCGATCCATCCCACTCGAGAAGGAGCTGGTTCTGATCGCGCTTGTCGGGGCGGCTCGCCTTGCCCATCGCATTCTGGATCGTGAAGCTCGCGTCGATCAGGACGTCGACGGTTGCCTTGCAGCGGGCCGCGAGCTCCTTGCACTCGTGCGACACGCCCATGTAGCGCATCGTGTAGCGGATCTCGGTGGCCGCACCGAGCCGCGACGCGAGCACCGTCTTGAGTCCTTCGTACCCGTAGTCGTCACTGCCTGACGGCGTGCCACTGTCTTCCCAGTACTGCGGGTGCGCCATCGTGATCAGCGCAGGAGCATCGCCTCTCTCCACGGCCAGCCGGTACTGCTCGACCGCATCGAGCACCGACTTGTTGTTCGAGGTGTACGGAACGCGCGTGCCGCCGATGTACGACTTCTTGGTCGCGCAGGCAGCGATCGACAGGACCACAGCGATGAGGAACAACCGTTTCATGTGCTCGTAGTGCTGGCGTTTTCAAGAACCAAGCCAGCCGCCGAGACGCTACAACACCGCGGAAACTTGGCCAAGTGTGGGACCCCGCCAAGCTTCACTACGCGCCAGAAAGGCACGGAAGTCCTTCTCGGGGTTGTCGACCCTTGCCAAATAGACATCGGTGATGCGGGTGATCGTGAAGCGAGCCGCCGCCGCACGCACTTCTATAGGCAGCGCCGCGCGATCGGCATCCGTCAGCTCGCGGACGCTGCGGTAGCCGGCGAGCAGCGCGCGGACCAGCGCGAGGTTGGGTCCGCCGGTCCAGCACCAGTCGTTGATGCAGACGCCGAGGTCATACGCGAGGCTGCCGCCGGAGGCCTGCTCGAAGTCGAGGATCGCGGTGACCGCGCCGCCCTCCCACAGCACGTTGTCGCGGAACAGATCGCCATGGATGATGCCGTGGGTCGCCGCGCCACGGATCCCGGTCGCGGCGACTGCGCTCGCGAGCTCATCCCCGAGGATCGCGATTGCGTGCGCGAGCTCCGGATCGGTGCGGGTCGCGACGCCCGCGAACCGGGCAACCAGGTGATCGTGATCGTAGATGCTGGTGCGCCGCCAGCTCGCCGGCAGCTCGAGCCCGACCGTGTGCAGCTGAGCCAGCGCAGCGCCGAGCCGACTCGCGAGCTCGGGCGTGACCTCGTCCGGGCCGAGGTGAGCACCGGTTCGCCACGGGAACACGCTGACGAACTTGGTGCCGAGCGGTGCATACGGCCGCCCATCGCGCGCGACCACGGGCGGCGGCGTGGTGACGCCTCCCGCGGCAAGCGCAGCGACGAGCCGGGCTTCCCACGCGACGTCGTCCTCTGCCTTGCCCTCGTTGACACGGACAAACCACCGCGCGCGATCGGTCTCGACGAGGAAGTTCGAATTGATCGTGCCTGCCGCGATCGTCTTGTGTGCGGTGACCCGACCGAGATCGAATGCGGCCGCGACATCCGCGAGCTCGGCCGCTCCGAGCTGCGTGAACACGCCCACGCACCGAACCTAGCAGCAATGCGGTACGTTGGCAGCGTGGATCCGGGGGAGCGCGCGCGGCTGGTCGAGTCTCACCTCGAGCTAGCGCACAAGGCCGCACGGATGATCTTCCCGCGCGTGCGCCAGTACATCGAGCTCGAGGAGCTGGTCGCGCTCGGCAACACCGGCCTCGCGGAGGCGGCGTCGCGATTCGATCCGAGTCGTGGCGTCCCGTTCGGCGCGTTCGCCTGGTATCGCGTGCAGGGCGCGATCGTCGACGGCCTTCGCAAGGCAACGACCCTCCCCTCGCGCGTCTGGGCCCAGCTCGTCGCGCTGCGTGCCACGAGTGAATACCTCGAGCATCGCAGCGAGCGGGACGCGGGTGCTGCACGCACGGGCGTCGCGCCGCCGAGCGGAGCCGATGCGCTCGCGGCCGCGAAGTCCGCGCTGTCTGCGATCCGCACCATGTACATGACCTCGCTCGAGACGCTGCAGGAAGGCGGCTTCGACCCGGCCGCCGAGCGCGTCGATCCCACGGACAAGATCGACACGAACCGGATGTCGCAGCGACTTCGCACCGCGATCTCCACGCTGCCGGAGCGCGAGCGAGCGTTGATGACGAAGCACTACTGGGAGGGCAAGAACCTGCTCGAGGCCGGTGAGGAGCTCGGCATCTCGAAGTCGTGGGCGAGCCGCCTGCACGCGCAAGCGGTCGAGCGGCTGCGCGCGATCGTCGACAGCTAGCTACGCGGTCTTTGCGGCTTCATCCGGCGACGCCAGGGTCCCGTGCGACTGGTAGTGAGAGAACAGCTGCCCCCACTCGGTCGACTCGCGCCACTGCTCGAAGATCTTCCGATCGCGCAGCGGCCACCGGTAGTAGTCGTGATAGGCCTCCGAGCCCATCACGAACAGGTTCACCAGCGGTGTGTGGAAGAACAGCTTCTGGAACCGCTTGAGCGGGCCGAACCACATCACATCGCCGATCATCGAAGCGCCGTTGTCGCCGACGGAGAACCCCCAGCGCTGATCGGCGAGCGCCGGATCACCGACGATCTCGATGTTCTCGTGCTTCGCATTGCCGAGGCCGACCTCGTCCGCGATGGCCATGTACGGGATCGTCAGCGGATCGAAGCCCATCATCGACGCGGCGACCGCATCGATCGCAACCTGATCGTCGGACGCGAGCATCACGTCCTTGATCACGGGGCGCATCGTTCGGGGTCCCGGACCATCACCCGCGGTGGTGCCGTCCATCACCGCGAACAGCCCGGCGTGGATCTCCTTCTGGATCGCGAGCAAGTCGACGAGCGTCTCGTGGATCCAGCTATGCGTGTAGTGGCGCTTCGTGTTGAGCAGCCCACCGAACGCGTTCTTCATCGCGCCGGTCGTCGTTGTATAGATGTGGCACTTCACCGTCGGCAAGTGAACGATGTTGGCCCCGTGGAAGGCATCCGGGATCGAGATGCCTTCGGGATAGATCGTGTCGAGCACGCGCATCTTCGCCTTCGGGCGATACATCGACCACGACATCTCCTCGGGCTTGAAGTTGTAGCGGACCGGGATGTCGTACTTCTTGAAGATCGGGACGTAGCCGTTGAGGTCCTCGCCCTTGAACGCGTCGGTGACAACCGTCTTGTTCTGGACGCACACGAGCTCGTCGTAACCGCGGGCGCGCAGGCTACGCGCCGTACCCTCGAGCTGCCACGGCGTGGTGTTCGCGCCGGGAAACGGGAAGTGCCACGAGATGTTGTCCTTGAGGATCGTCGGGGAGCCCTTGTCGAGCGCCTGCTCGACCCCCGCGAGATCGTGGAGACGATCGATGTCCTCGAGGATGTGATCGGGACGAACGCGGATGACGGCGACTTTCGAGCGGCGAGCCATGGCGGGCATCCTGCCATGATGCCCGCACCGTCGGTATCAGCTCAGGGCCGATCGATCCCCGAGAGCACTCCCTCTCGGGGGCAGAAAATTTGCCGCATGGATTCGCGGGTGTGAGTGTGGCCTATGGGCGAGACGCTGTTCACGAGCACCTATACGCCGGATCCGAGGAGCGCGATCGATGTGCTCGCCTTCGTCCTCACGCCGATCGAGGCGTTCGCGAGCGATCCGGACGAGCTGGAGGCCGTGGCCGTGCTGCTCGGCGCCGCCAAGGAAGAGGCGATCGAGCGCTGGCAGTCGTTGCAGACCGAAGCCCTGCGCCAGTAATCAGACCAGCTCTGGCGGCGAAGCGTAGGTGAACTTCATCTTCTCCGTGAACAGGTCGATCTTGACCAGCTTGAAGTCTTCGCTGCCCGCGTCCGATTTGTCGGGCGTCACGCCGACGATGTCGGCCTCGAAGAATTCGAGCGTGAACAGCTCCTTCTTCTCCGTGTCAAACGTCTGGATCATGCCGGCCTTCTGCGCCGCGTGGCCGCGCCGTTCGCCATTGATCCCGCGCTCGGTGAACCGCTTCATGAACGGTGCGGCATCGGCCTCGGGCAAGTAGAACGACACCGTCGGGAAGTCAATCTGGCTCGGCATCTTGGTCGGCGCCCGAAACCCGCCCTGGTGGTACTCGAGGATGTTCTGCTTGATCGTGAAGGAGTCGATCTTCACGACGCGCTTGCAGGCCTGCTCGAACCCGTCGAGCGACAACCGGAAGTTACGCGCGGTCCACAGCTTCTGGGCGTTGTGGCCCTTGTTCTGCTGCAGCTCCGTGCCCTCACCCTTCTTGAACACGATGCCCTCGACCGCGAGCGCGACCGACATGTACACGGCCTTGTCGTCGGTCGCGTCGAGCTTCGGGAACGTCATCTCCTTGATCATCGCGTTCGTGAACTCGCGCCGCGCGCGTTCCTTGTAATAGAAGTCCGCCGCGACGATCGCGCCGTTCTTGCGATCGGGGATGCCGTCGAAGAACTTGGAGATCCATGCGTAGAACGGCTCGGACATCGCCATGCCGACCTGGACCTTGATGTCCTCGAACTTCGGCTTGCCGATCGAACGCCATTTGTCGTAATGGGCGCCCTGCTGGTACGTCATGACGTCGGCCTTGACGCCACCGCCCTCGATCGAGCGGAACAGCCCGACGTCCTTCTTGCCATCGAGCTCCAGCGCGAAGTGCGCCGCAGCATACGTCCGGGGCTGTTGGTTAGAGGCCATGCGTCCCTTGCCGATTGTACATGAGTCGAAACCGACAGCCGCGCGAGCGACGAGGTGCCGGGTCCGAGCATGCTACGGTTGACGCGCGCGGGCCCTTCCTGGTGGCGAATCATTCCGCTGGCTTCGCGCGGCCATGTCCGACTCTTCGACTCCGCCCGTCCTCAAGCTCCCCCGCGCTGAAATCCCCGCGATTCCAGCTCGATGGGGCTTCTTCAAGGGCCTGCTCACGGGCGCGGCCATCGAGATTCCGGTCCTCGCGACCACGGTCTGGCTGCTGTCCCGGTTCGGTGTAGGTGATCCCGACGCAGGGTTCATGCGGATCATGCGGCTGACCACGGTGTTCGCCGGGGTCGCGGCGCTCCTGACCGCGGGTGGGATCGGGCGGCTGGCGGCCTATGCCTCGGCCAGCGGCGGCCGGCGACGAGCCGTGTTCGTCTCGGCGCGCGCTCACGCCATCGCAAGCGCCCTCCTCGTCATGATCGCGACGATTCCCCATGGCCATCTCCCGCTGTCGCCAGGGGGCTGGTTACCGATGCCGCTCGCCGGCCTGGCAGCTGGAATCGTGTGCGGTGCCGTGATCGGTGCCGTGTGCGGCGGCACCGCGCCGGTCGGGTTCGCCGATGTCTGGTCGCTCGCTCGCAAGCCGAGCGATGCGCTCCGCCAGCTCCTCAGCCCCGATGACATCATCAAGCTCGGCGCGGCGCTCGGAAAGCGCACGTCGACGCTGTTCGAGGGCATCTTCGACCCCGCCCCGCCACCGCCGAAAGCCAGCGAGTCGCCGCCGCCGGACGCCAAGGCGCCACCTGCCCCCGCTTCGACGGCGCCGTCGCCTGCGCCTGCGAAGGACGAGTGAACCGTCGCGATTCCGTCGAGCTGCGTACGCTGGCGGTGGCCCTGCTGGTGTCGCTGCTGCTCTGGAACTTGCCGTTCGGCGGTCTGCTTCTCTATCCGTTCAAGCTGCTCGCGACCTGGCTGCACGAGCTCTCGCACGGCATCGCGATGACGGTGACCGGAGCCGGATTCGACTACGTCCTGATCTACCGGGACACCAGCGGCCTCGCATACGCAAAGTCGAGCGTCGGGCCATTCGGCACGGCGATCATCGCTGCCGCCGGCTACATGGGCACGCCGCTGTGGGGCGCCGTGTTGCTCGTCGCGACCCCGACAGAGCGCGCCGCACGTCGAGCCCTGCTCGTGCTTGCCGGGCTCCTGGTCGTCAGCTCGTTCACGGTCATCGCAGCCCGCCCCGATGACTCGTTCGGCCCGTGGGCGATCGCCTCGATCGGTGCCGGCGTTGGTGCGAGCGCGCTGCTGCTCCCGACTCGCTGGCGACTCGCAGTCGCGCACTTCCTCGCGGCGCAGTCGTGCGTCAATGCGCTGCTCGACATTCGCGTGCTGCTACGACCGTCGCAGGTCGTCGGCGGTCAGTTCGCAGGGATGTCGGACGCCGGCAACATGGCACTCGCGACGTTCGGCACCACCGACGAGTGGGCCGTGTGGACGTGGGCCGGCATCTGGCTCGCGTGGTCGCTCGCCGTGCTCTACATCGCGCTGCGGCTCAGTGGATCGCCTGGGTTGTCGAGCGCAGCTCGGAGCGCTCGGCCCACGGCTTCACCTCGAGATGAAAGTGATCGTGGTGAGCGTCGTCGTAGTCCGGAGACAGCACGAGATGAAACAGGCCCGAGCGCACGAGCTGACACTGGAGAACCTTGAGCACTGCACCGCCCTGGGTC
>JACCQV010000122.1 GCA_013813945.1 Deltaproteobacteria bacterium
CGCTGATAGACGTCGAGCTCGTAGTCGAGCATGCCGCACCTATGGCTGCGTCTCGGCCCGGTTGCCTGTTCGTGGACGTGGACGTGCACGTGCCACGTGACACGTGCACGAACGACCTTAACTGACCAGCATTGCAACTAGCGCAGCAGTACGAGCTCTTCGGCCGTCGTTGGATGAAGCGCAAACGTGCGATCGAGGTCCGCCTTGGTCGCGCCCATCGTGATCGCGATCGCCGCGGCCTGGACGATCTCGGGCGCCTCGGCACCCACCACGTGGAGTCCGAGCACGCGATCGGAATCCCTGTCGACGACGAGCTTGATCATGACCTTCTCGTCGCGACCTGACAGCGCGTAGCGCATCGGCCGAAACGTCGCGCGATAGATGCGCAGCGAGTGTCCGGCGGCGAGCGCGGCAGGCTCCGTCAACCCCACCGCTGCAGCGGCAGGCTGACCGAACACCGCGGTCGGGATCAGATGGTGATGGACCGGCGTCGGCCGGTTACCGAACAGCGTGTCGGCGACCGCGTGACCCTCACGGATCGCGACCGGCGTCAGCGCGACGCGGCCGGTGACATCGCCCACCGCGTAGATATTCGGGACGCTCGTGCGCGACCACTCGTCCACCGTGATGGCGTGCTTCGCATCGAGCGTGACCCCGGCCTCCGCGAGTCCGAGCTTCGCGCTGTTCGGATCGCGGCCGATCGCGGCCATCTGCAGGTCCACCTCGATCGTGCGATCGCCCGCGACCAGCGCGCCCGGCTTGCCACCGAGCTCGGTGCAGCACACGACGTCGATCCCGTGCGCGGTCAACGAGCTGGTCATTGCCTCGCGGACTTCTGGATCGAAGCCGCGCAAGACGAGCGTGTCACGATGGATCAGCGTGACCTGCGCGCCGAGGCCCGCGAAGATGTGCGCGAACTCGACACCGATGTAACCACCACCGAGGATTGCGATCCGCTTCGGCAGGCTCGGCAGGTGGAACGCCTCGTCAGAAGTGATCCACGACGGCGAGGGCCGCTTCGCTCGCCCGCCGGTGGCAACGAGGATGTTGGCGGCGGTGATCCGGCGGCCGGCGACCTCGACCGTATGCGAGTCGGCGAGCACCGCACGGCCCTCGATGACCTCGGCACCGGCCTTGGTCAGCCGCGATGCGTACGCTTGTGACAGCCGTGTGATCTCCTTGTCCTTCGCGGCGATCAACGTCGCCCAGTCGTGCGTGACACCCTCGATGGTCCAGCCGTTTGCACGTGCTTCCTCGAGCGTCCGGCTCACCTCACTGGCGTAGACGAGGAGCTTCTTCGGGACGCAACCGCGGATCACGCAGGTCCCCCCCCACCGATCCTCCTCGGCGACCGCAACGCGAGCACCGTGTTCGGCGGCCACCCGCGCTGCACGCACGCCACCGGACCCGCCACCGAGCACGAAGAGGTCCACGTCGAAGCGCGTCATGAATGCGAGCATACGTCGGGGTGGCGCACACGGGCATCAATCGCTGTCAGCACAAGTCGAAGCGAAACGGAACTCGAGTTCAATAATGCTGTGGACGCGACGGCTCAGGTTGGTAGGCTGCGCGGGACTTCAGGGGGTCTTACATGCGCAGCATCGGTCTCGCTCTCGTGCTCACGTCCTCGCTCGTCGCCTGCAATGGTGGCGGGACATCCGGCGGTGACGACACCGTCGAGCCCGACGCTCCAGGGACGATCGATCCGCCGGCCCGTGGCTTTCAGGTCACGTCGAAGGACGTCACGATCATGCCCGGCGAGGAGATCACGTACTGCTACTACTTCCGCACGCCGAACACCGAGATGATGGCGATCAACAAGTGGAAGTCGGTCATGACGCCCGGCAGCCACCACATGATCATGTTCACGACAGCGACCGACGTGATGCCACCCGGCACGGTCTCGCCGAGCAACTGCGGCTTCGGCGCCAGCAACGGTAGCAACGCGCCTTCGTGGACGTACTCCGCACAGAACGCGCTCAACGAGATCGAGCTGCCGTCCGACGATGGCGCCGGCAAGCCGCTCGCGCAGGAGATCGCACCGAACACGCCCGCGTACTTCCAGATGCACTACCTCAATGCGACCGATGAGCCGCTCGTCGTCCACGTGACGCTCAACGCCGAGGCGCTCGCTGCCGGGACTGCATTCACGAAGACCGCCGCGTACACAACGTACAACGCCGCGATCCAGATCCCGGCCATGTCGAACGGCACGACCGCGACCAAGACCTGCACGACACCGGCGGGATCGAAGTTCTGGTTGATGTCGACGCACGCGCACAAGCAGGCGGTCAAGACGACCATCAAGAACGGCGGCCCCGCGAGCACGGACATCACGTTCGAGAGCACCGACTGGGAGCACCCCGGCGCGCAGAAGTGGATGGCCGCGCCGTTCTACACGTTCGCTGGCAACCAGCTCACGTTCTCGTGCACGTACAACAACCCGAATAGCTATCCGATCACGTCAGGCGACAGCGCTGACAGCGATGAGATGTGCATGGCTTCGGGCTACTACTTCCCGGCGACCGAGCCGGTGTTCTGCTACTGCGTCGCGCAGGGCTGCCTGAACCTCTGACGGTCTACGTCGTCAGTCGTCTTCGTCGCTGATCTCGATCACGATCTCCTCCACGGTGATCGTGTCTTCAGGCGCCGTGATCGTGGGCGTCGTGACGGTCGGGGTGGCCGCCGCACCCGCCGCTGCGGGCGTCGCCGTGGCTGCCGCAGCTGGAGCGACGACGTCGACTGCGGTGACGGCCTCGGTCGGCTCGACCGCGGCGACCGCATTCGCCTCACGTGGCGCGATGCTCTCGCCCCCATCGGTCTCGCGCTCGGCCATCTCCGGCCACGCTGGGCCTGTCGAGCCGCGCGCGCCGCAGGCACCGAGCCACAGCATCGCGACGAACATCACGCCGAACCTTGCGCCGAACGGCATTGGCGAAGCGTAGCAGCCATCCGCCGGCTCGTGCTACCGCCTCCTCATGATCGAGGTCGGCAAGAAAGCCCCTGCATTCACGCTCGAGTCCTCCGACGGTGGCAAGGTCAAGCTTGCCGATCATGCCGGCAAGCCCGTCGTCGTCTACTTCTACCCGCGCGACAACACGCCGGGCTGCACCGTCGAGGCGCAGAAGTTCAGTACCGCCATCCCGGCGCTGAAGAAGCTCGGTGCGGTCGTACTCGGCGTCAGCAAAGATACGATCGCATCGCTCTGCAAGTTCCGCGACAAGTACAGCCTCGCGTTCCCGCTGCTCTCCGATCCAGACGGCAAGGTCCTCGAGGCCTACGGAGCGTGGGGCGACAAGGTGATGTACGGCAAGAAGATGAAGGGCATCATCCGATCCACCGTGCTGATTGGAGACGACGGAAAGATCGTCAAGCACTGGCCCAAGGTCAGCGTGAAGGGCCACGTCGCCGACGTCATCGAGTCGGTGAAGGCGATCGCGAAGAAGTGATCCGCGCTGACTGAGGCGTGGCCGGGCGACGGCGGCGCTGCTACCGCGTCGGTGGCCCGGCTGCGGCATCGGCGGCGCTGCTACCGCGTCGGCGTCCGGGCTGCGGTATCGGCGGCGCTGCTACCGCGTCGGCGGCCGGGCTTCGGGTTCGGCGGCGCTGCTACCGCGCCGGCCGGCTGCGGCATCGGCGGCACTGCTAC
>JACCQV010000125.1 GCA_013813945.1 Deltaproteobacteria bacterium
GATCAGGACCTGGAGATCTGGACGGCGAGCGCCACGGGTCTGCGCGTGGCGATCGACATGCGCGGACAGGAAGCCGCCGAAGCTGTCACCGGCGACGACCGCCTTGCCACCGCGCGGGATCCGGGTGACGAGCGCGTCCCATGCTGCACAGGCGTCGTCGATCGCCGCGGGGTGGCGCTCCTCGGGACCGAGCCGATAGCCGACTGACGCGACCGTGCACCGCGTCTGCGTGGCCAGCAGGCGCGCGACTGGCTCCGAGCTCCGGATCGATCCGATCACGCCGCCGCCGCCATGCAGATAGACGAGCCAGTGTGGACCCGCATCGTGCGGCACGTAGATGCGGACCGGGATCGGGCCGGTGGCTCCTCCGGCCGTCGTGTCGATCACCTGGGCCATCGGCGCGGGCGCCACATCGAGCGGCGACAATCCGTCCTCGGCGAACCGTCGCGCGCGCGGAGGCTCCATCGAGTCGAGCGCGGGCAGGCGCATCAGGCGATTGAGCTCGAGGACCGCCGAGACCTGGGGGTCGAGCTCAGCGTCGACCGCGGCACGGCGACCACGTGCGAGCAGCCGGACGAGCGGCGTGTTCAGCGCCGCGTGCGCTCCGACGCGCATCAGCCAGTGTTTCACGCGCTCACGATAGCAGCGTTACCGGCGGCGGCGCCCGACGAGGGCGAGCAAGCCGAGGCCCGCGAGGACGAGGCCCGGTGCCCCACCGCCGCCACCGGCCGCACAGCCACCATCATCGCCGACCGGCCAGCACACGCCGCCCTCGAGGTTCGCGCCCAGGCACGTGAAGCCTGCGGGACACGAGTTACCCGAGTCACATTGCGCCGTGCACAGCTGCTCGCCATTGGCGGTGCCGCACGAGGCGGTGATGCAGGTGTCGTTACTCGTGCAATCGGCGCCGAGCCCGCCATCGAACTGCTTGCCCGGGAGGCAGAACCCGCCGAGGCAGTGGAAGCCATCGTTGCATCCCGAGCTCGGGCCACACGTCGCGGTGACGTGGACGTTCACGGTCTCGGTGACCGCGCGTCCACCACCGTCGGTGCCCGTGACGGAGACGGTGTGATCGCCGCCCGCGAGCGTCGCTGGCGCGTTGAAGCCGAACGGCCCCGGCGAGAGGGATGCGGTCTCGACACCATCGACGCTGAGTGTCGCGCTGGTCGCGCCGAGCGGCGACATCAACACGGCGCGGATGGGGAACCCGGGTTGCACCCACTGGCCTTCGGTGGGCGTCGACACCACGAGCTGCGGCGGCGGCAGGTTCGCGCCGCCGAACATCGCGGTCATGTACTGGAAGCTGTTCTGCGTGTTGCCGCTGCAGTAGCATTCGCGCGGCGCATCGAGCGTCTCACCGCACTGCGCCGATGCATTCTGGAACCGCTTGAGCGTTCCGAGGTCGAGGTACGTCATCGGATCGAGCTTGTTGAGCTCGTGATCGAGACCCCACACGTGACACGCCTCCTGTGCGACCGCACCGCACATGAACTCGAGGTCGGTCGATCCGCCGGCGAACACGAAGCTGATCACGTTGTCTTCCGTCGCACCGCAGCCGATGAACGGCGCGACGCCGCCAGCAACGAGATCCGGGCTGAGCTGAGCGGCGAGGCCACCGATCATCACCTCGGAGTGATTCGCGGTTCCGGGATCCGTGGTCACGACCTCGATCTCGAACGGCAAGAACGTGTCCTTCACGCACTGCACGAGCTCGGCCCACATCACGTCACCGTGCGCCCAGGCATCGAGCCGGACCTGCGACTGCACGATGCTCGAGTGATTGGTGCGCGAGTCGTCCGAACCGGGGTTCAGCGTGCAGCCATTGGGGCGGCAATCGTTGAGGTAGAGCTTGTTCGAGACCAGCGCGGGGACCACACCGGGCGCGGGACGGCGAACCTGGTTCTTCCAGACGATCGGCGGCGCTGGCGCTTCCGCAGCTGCGAGCGAAGGCGCGAAGGCGAACGCGAGGACGGCGACGACAACGGCTCGCATGCGGGACCGTGAAACGGTAAGTGAGTCCGCGGCCAGGTGCGAGCAGAAAGTTGGGGTCCGGGCTGGCAAACGCGGCCCGGGCGCGCGATCAACCGCCCATGCTGACGATCGACCTCACTGGGAAGCACGCGCTGGTTGCCGGCGTAGCCGATGACGGCGGGTTCGGATGGGCCATCGCGAAGGCGTTCGCCGAGGCCGGAGCCACGGTCTCGGTCGCCACCTGGCCGCCCGCCCTCGGCATCTTCAAGACCATGCTCGAGCGCGGCAAGTTCGATGCGTCGATGAAGCTCCGCGACGGCAGCAAGCTGCAGTTCGCGAAGATCTACCCGCTCGATGCGGAGTACGACCGCCTCGAGGACGTGCCCACGGAGCTGCGCGAGAGCCGCCGCTACCGTGACCTAGGCGACTTCACGATGTCGGGCCTGGGGGCGGCGGTCGCGGCGGATGGCGGCGTCGACATCGTCGTCCATAGCCTGGCGAACGGCTCGGAGGTCAAGAAGCCGCTGCTCGAGGTCTCGCGCAAGGGCTACCTCAGCGCGGTGTCCGCATCGGCGTACTCGAACGTGTCGCTGATCCAGCAGCTCGGTCCGCACATGCGCAAGGGCGGCTCGTTTCTGTCGCTCTCGTACTTGGCGAGCGAGCGCGTGGTCCCGGGTTACGGCGGAGGCATGTCCTCGGCGAAAGCGGCGCTCGAGTCCGACGCCCGCGTGCTCGCGTTCGAGGCCGGCCGAGCGTGGGGACATCGGGTGAACGTGATCTCCGCCGGGCCGTTCGCCTCGCGCGCGGCGAGCGCGATCGGCTTCATCGATAAGATGGTCGATTATTCGCGGCGGAACTCGCCGCTGCCCGAGGATCTCAGGGCCGAGGAAGTCGGCGCGACGGCGGCGTTCCTGGCGAGCCCGCTCGCGAGCGGGATCACCGGGACCGTGATCTTTGTCGACAAGGGCTATGCGGCGATGGGTATCGCGGTCGATCGCGAAGCCGACATGGCTCCGAAACCCTAGTTCGTGATCACTGCCGAGAACCGGGTACCCTGCGCGCATGACGCAGCGCTGGCGCATGCTCGGTTGTCGCGGTTGTGGCTCGGCGATCGTGGAGTCGGTGCTCGTGATCGCCGGGCTTCCCTACGAGCGCGAGGAGGTCGACTACACGCAGAAGGGCCCCGCTCGCGATCGACTGCTCGCGCTGAACCCGCTCGGCCAGGTGCCGACGGTCGTCCTGCCGGGTGGCAAGGTGATGTCCGAGAGCGCGGCGATCATCCTGCACATCGACGAGACGCACCCGGCCGCCTGCCTGCTGCCGAAGGTCGGCGATCCACTTCGCAGCGATGCGTTGCGCTGGCTGATCTTTGTGGTGTCCGCGATCTATCCGACGTTCACGTACGGTGACGAGCCGGAGAAGTGGATCGGTGATGCAGGTCCAATGCTGCGCGAGGCCACGCACGCTCACCGCCGCGCATTGTGGAAGCAGCTAGAGAGCGTCACGGGCGCACCGTGGTTCCTCGGCGAGACGCGGAGCGCGCTCGACCTCTACATCGGCGTGATGACCCACTGGCGTCCACGCCGTGACTGGTTCGAGGCCGAGTGTCCGAAGCTGTTCGCGATCGCCAAGGCGATCGACGCAGATCCGCGGCTCACCACGCTGTGGGCGGCGAACTTCGACTGAGCGCGACCGAGATCAACGCAAATCGACGCAGCCGCGTCCGCAGTCGGGCTCGCGCGTTGCGACGTAGATCGCGACCGAGCCGGCGACGACCGCGACGACCGCACTGACGAGCAGCACGTTGCGAACCGTGTGCGACTCGGAGCGCTTCGCAGGGATCGGTCCCGTGAGGTCCATGGGCCGTTCGGCGGATGCGGAGGTGGCGCGCGGAAGCGCGAGCGCGACCGGCGGTGCCGCGGGAGGAGGGGCCGGCTCGGCTGCAGCCGGAGGCGGGGTGAGCTCGACCAGGCGAGCGCGGGCTGCATTCGCGAACGGCCCGTTGGCTTCCGCCGCGAGGTAGCGGGTGTAGAGCTCGCGCGCCTGCACGACGTCGTTGAGAGCACGGGCGCACTCGGCCATGTTGAACAGGAACAGCGGCCGCCCGATCGCGAGTTGCCGCTCGCGGGAGATGCGGGCGGCAACGGTCTCGCCCTCGAGGTACTCCATGATCGCGTACGGCTCGCCCGTTGGCAGCTGACCGAGGTCGGTGTAGCGAGCGACATGCGAGCTCGGGATCGTCGACGCTGCGCGCGCCTCGGTGATGAAGCGCTCCTGGACGCCCGGGATGTTGACGACCTCGGGACGCAGGATCTTGATCGCGACCTTCGAGCCGATCACCTCGTGCTCGGCGAGCCACACCGAGCCGCACCCGCCAGTACCGAGCGCACGTACGATCCGATAGCTGCCGATCAGCTCGCCGATCGGATCGCGCGCCGGCTGACTGAGCGCGAGCTCCGGTTGCTGCGGGCCACCCGCGCCGGACGAGCCCACGGCCCACACCCGGTTGCTCTCGGGAGTCGTCTCCTTGTCTGGCGGCAGGCGCGGCGGAGGCGCCGCCTCGTCGCTGTCAGAGCCCGGCCGGAACACTGGTGGCTCCTCTCGAGGCGTCGCCCCAGCACGCGATGGTTCCGTTCGTGCGCATGCCGCAGGTATGCTGGTCTGCGGCGACAACGCTCGTGAAGGTTCCACTCGGTGGCGTGGCCTGGCCCGATGCATTGTTGCCCCAGCACTTCGGCACACCGTCGGTGCGCACCGCGCACGCATGTGCGTGCCCGGCGGAAACCCCGACGTAGGTACCGGCAGGCGGTGCGGCAATCGACCCCCAGCACTCGATCAACCCGCCGGGACGGATGCCGCACGAGTACTGGTACCCGGCGGTGACCTGCGTGAACGTGCCGCCGAGCGCGGTCGATTGACC
>JACCQV010000135.1 GCA_013813945.1 Deltaproteobacteria bacterium
GTTCCGGTACGACCGTGCGTAGGTGTATGCGATCCAGCCGGTCCACCGTCCGACGTTGCGCCGCGCGATCAGCTCCAGCCCGTAGGCGTGCCCGGTCCCGATCGCCTCGCGATAGCTGTACGAGCCGAACTGGGTGTCGACGAGCTCACGGCTGATCCCGAGGAGGCCGCCCGATTCCGTGCCGCCATTCGCCGACGTCGGGGTCGCCGAAGTGATCGCGTCGACGGGGAGCTGGCGCAGGTCCTGGTAATAGACCGTCGCGGAGACCTCCTTGTCGTCGCCGACGATCGACTTCAGGGTCGTCGCGACCTGGGTTGCCGAGGATCCGAGCATCACGCGATCACCGAAGATCGGATCGAGGTCGGTGACCAGCGGCGGTGCGTGATAGCGGCCGAGCGACTGGATCAGGGTGATGTCCTTCGGTAGCTGTAGCGTCACCGCGATCCTCGGATCGAGCGTCCACTGATCGGAGAGACCGAAGTGATCGCCGCGCAGCCCGGGCCGGACCTCGAGTCGCTCGTCGAGGAAGAACCACGATTGCTCGATCCACGCTCCGACATCCGTTCCCCACCGCGACAGTGTGCGGCGGACGACCATGTCAGGAGATGGATCCGTCGGGCTCGGAGGCGGCGTGTTAATCATGTCGTACGAGTGGCGTTGCGCTCCGCCGTCGAGGCCGAACGACAGCGTTCCACCTGCGAATGCCGTCGAGATCTCGCTGCGGATCGAGAGCGGTACCGTCGTGCGGTGCATGCCCTTGTCGATGCCCTCGTGGTTGGCGCGCGCATTGACATCGTCGATGCCGATCGATGGCAGGACCACGAGCGACGTCGCGCCGCGCACCGCGCGATAGCGCAACCCGAGCCGCGCGAACCGCGACGTGTAGAGGAACGATCTGACGCTCGTCGTATTGATCCCACCGGCGCTGGTGTCGTTCGGATCGTGGACGAGCGTCAGCTTGTCATCGGAACCGAACAGGATCGCCATCCAGCGACCGTCCCCGGATTCCCAGCGCAGCTGCGCGTCCATGTAGCGAGGCGCGAGCACGAGGTCGAGGCTCGCGGCCTTGATGATCGCGTCGAAGTACGAGCGGCGAGCCGCGACGAGCCAGCTGCCCTTGAGCGGGCCCGGTCCCTCTGCGATCGCCGCAGCGTGGATCAAGCTGAGCTCGCCGCCGGCGCGCCACTGATCGCCACGGCCCGTGCGTGACGTCACCACGGCGACTCCGCCGAGCCCGCGTCCATAGCGGACACTCGCGCCGCCGGGCTCGAGCGTGACTTCATCGACGGCCCCGGTCGGCATGAACGAGGCGAGCCCGCCAAAGTGATAGAGCAGGGGGACCTCGATCCCGTCGAGGTAGACCTTGGTGTCGCGCGGTGCCGTGCCGCGCAGCGCGAGCCCACCGAGGCCGAACGGCGTACGCGCCACGCCGGGCAGGCTCTGCAGCGCACGCAGGACGTCGTTCCCCGCACCCGGTTGATTGCGGATCGCGGTGGTGTCGAGGTGCAGCGGTGGTCCGCTCGGCGCGCGACCCGAGATGTGGATCACCTCGCCGGTGCTCGCCTCGGCGACGAGCCGGATCGTGAGGTCTGCGCCGATCCGTGCCGAGCCGAAAAACGCGCGATAGCCATCCGCGATCACGACGACCTCGAGGCGCCCGAACTCGATATCCGTGATCCGGAACGCTCCGTCCTCACCCGTTGCGGTCTCACCGCCGCCGACCGCGACGAGCGCACCGATGACGGGAAGCCCGGTCGCGTCGTCGACGACGATCCCTTGAACGGCCCGATCGGCCCACGCGACGCGAGGCGCGGCCACGGTCACCGCGATCGCGGCGAGCACCCAGGTCCGGACCATGCGCGGACGCTACGACGAACCGCGGTGTAGATCGACCACGGATAACTGAGGCGGGGACCCCGTGTTAGGTTCGCGCCGTCCGTCCGGGTGTCGCTCCGCGCCGGGGAGGGAATAGCGGTCATCCATGGAGCGTAGGCGGAGATGTCGATGCGCAACCTCGGACTGGTTCTCCTGGCGCTGTGTGGGGTGGTGGCAGGCTGCGGCGGTGGCTCGCGCAAGACGCAGGGAGACCTGACCGTTGCAGGCACACCGACCGGGGAGATCACCGGGCAGATGCGAATCGTCCTGGCGTTCTCCAGGCCGATGGTCGGCAAGGACCTGGTCGCCCGGCCGGTGACCTCGCCGCCGCTGACGCTGTCGCCGGCCCTCGAGGGAACCGCGACCTGGGTCGATGACAAGACCCTCGCGTTCGTGCCGACCGTGAGCCTGCCGGTCTCCACGAAGTACGTCGCGACGGTCCCGGGCAACACCAAGGCGCTCGACGGTAGCGAGCTCGGGGTCCCCGCGACCTTCGAGTTCTTCACGGTACGCCTGACCGGCACGCTCGACATCGTCGGCTCTCGCGAGCGCGCGACCAAAGATCAGGTCGTCACGGTCAGCTTCAGCCAGGAGGTCATGTTCGACGAAGTCGCGACCCACTGCGGCTTCGCGGCGGGACCGCAGCAACTCGCGGCCAAGCTCGCGCCGCAGGGCGCTGCGGGGCCGGCGAAGTCGTTCACGTTCGTTCCAGCCGGCGAGCTCGCGATGGACACCGACTGGAAGGTGACGTGTCGCGCCGGGCTCAAGGGCACTACCGGGAACCTCGGCCTCGCCACGCCGATCGAGGACAAGTTCCGCACCTATGGGCCGTTGCGGTTCGTCAGCCTCGAGCCGAGCACGAACGACATCATCCCCGACGAGAGCTTGCGGCTCGCGATCGCGTTCACCAATCCGCTCGCGCCGCCGTACCAGATGAAGATCACGCCACCCGTTCCGGGGTTTCCGGATCGCTGCCACAGCCTCGGCGATTCGCCCGCCGGACTCAGCTGCGCCGCGCAGCTCGAACCGCAGACCTCGTACACGTTGACGATCGATGCGACGCAGAAGGACGGTTTTGGCCAGGCGCTCGACAAGCCGCAGCTGTTGTCGTTCCGTACGACCGACGCGAAGCCCACGATCTCGATGGAGTCGGGCTACTTCGTCGCCGAGCTCAAGCGGCCGGTCATCCCGGTGTGGACGCGCAACGTCACCGCCCTCCAGCTGCGCGCCGTGGAGATCACGCCGGCAAACTTTCACGAGCTGAGTCCGCGCATCAACTGGTGGGATTCGAAGCCGGCGGATCTGTCGAAGACCAAGCTCGTCGCGAAGGAGAAGACGCTCGCGGTCACCGGCGCGAAGAACAAGTGGGGGCAGCATCCGATCGGCGCGACCGAGCTGTTCGGAGGGACGCCCGGTCCGGGCATGTTCTACGTCGAGCTCGGATCGACCGAGGTCGATCGCGATCCGTACGCCGACGGAGGCCGGCAGAAGGTGCTCGTGAACTTCACGGACATCGGTGTCGTCAGCAAGCTGTCGGGATCGCGTGGCCTGGTGTGGGCGACACGGCTGTCGACGGGCAAGCCGCTTCCGGGTGCGCAGGTCACGGTCCGCGACCCCACGGGCAAGCAGACGTGGTCGGGGACCACGGATGCGGACGGCGTCGCGTTCTTGCCGGGCACCGGGAAGCTCTCGAAGACGAAGGCCACCCCCGGCGAGGACAGCGAGGGCGAGGACGGAGGCGACTCGAGCCAGGGTGAGCTGCGGATCTACGTCGCACACCAGGGCGACTGGACGATGATCAATCCGACCCGCTCGGGCGGTCTGTCCGCGTGGAACTACAACGTCTCGTCGGATCGCGACGACTCGCCGACCCGGCTGCGCGGCTTCATGCACACCGATCGCGGCCTCTACCGTCCCGGTGACAAGGTGCACGTCAAGGGTCTTGCCCGCGTGACCAAGCTCGGCGAGCCACTCGCCGCGCCAGGCGAAGGCAAGAAGGTCACGGTCGAGGTCGACGGACCGCAGGGCAAGACGTTCGCGGAGGCCGAGGCAAAGATCAGTGCGTTCGGTGGCTTCTGGTTCGATCTGGACCTGCCGGGCGACGCGCGGCTCGGTGACTACGTGATTCGCGCCAAGCTCGAGCACGGAACGTTCACCCGCGAGTTCACCGTCGAGGAGTACCGGCCCGCGACGTTCGAGGTCACCGGCAAGGTGAAGGAGACCCAGGTCGTGCGCCGCGGCAACCTGAAGGCGACGGTCGAGGCGAAGTATCTCTACGGCGCACCACTGCGGGCCGGCAACGTCCAGGTCGCTCTCCATGCGCGCACCCGGCGCGTCGAGTTCCCGGCGTACGAGGGCTTCCGCTTCCTCGACGAGCGCCGCTACGACGCGTACTCGTACTACGAGTCCGAGGACTCGCAGATGCTGGTCACCGAGAGCCAGGCCGCGATCGATGCGACCGGCAAGGCCACGCTGTCGTTGCCGGTCAGCCCCGACGACATCACGAGCGATTCGGATCTGCTGATCCGCGCGACCGTCTCGGCGCCGTCGAACGAGGTGATCAGCAAGACGTTCACCGTGCCGTACTTCCGGTCGCGGAAGTACTTCGGCATCAAGGCACCGGGTTACTTTCTCGACGTCAAGAAGCCGCAGAAGTTTCAGGTCGTCGCGCTCGGTCCCGATGGCAAGCCACTCGATGGTCCCGCGAAGCTGACGGTGACGCGGCGCGACTGGAACTGCGTCTGGGAGGACTGGGGCTATCGCGGTTCGTATCAGTGCAAGGACACGACGCAGACGATCCTCCAGAAGACCCTGCAGCTCGTCGCCGGCAAGCCTGCCGACTTCGAGCTCACGGCGGAGACCGGTGGTGACTACTGGGTCGTCGTCGAGGGCACGTCCGAGAAGGACGAGGCCGCGGTCGCTGCACTTCAGATCTACGCGTGGGGGGATGGCGGCGGGTCGTGGCGCAGCAGCGACTCGCTATCGTTCGATCTCATCGCGGACAAGAAGGAGTACAAGGCCGGCGATACGGCGACGCTGATCCTCAAGACCGATCTCGCCGAGGCGACCGGGCTCGTGACCATCGAGCGCGATGGTGTGATCGAGAAACGGCTGATCACGGTGACTCCCAAGGCGAAGCACATCACCGTCCCGATCACGGCCGCGCACGCGCCGAACGTCTACGTGTCGGTCGCGCTCGTGCAGGGCCGGATGGGCGAGGGCACTCGCGGCAAGCCGCGGATGCGGATGGGGCTCGTCAACCTTCCGGTGCGGCCGGAGGCAAACAAGCTCACCGTCGCGATCGAGACCGACACGAAGGACTACCGCCCGGGCGCGCCGGTCACGGCGACCGTGAAGGTCACCGACGCCAGCGGCAAGCCAGTCTCCGCCGAGGTCTCGATCACCGCGGCCGACGAGGGCGTGCTGTCGCTGATCGGCTACTCGACGCCCGATCCGACGCCGACGTTCTACGCGCCGTGGGGGATCGGCGTCAGCACGGCGACCCAGCTCGAGTACATCCGCGACATCCCGGGCCCGAACGTCGAACGCCCGGCGTCCGGCGGTGATGCGCCGGGGACGTTGCGTTCGCGGTTCGCGGCGACCGCGGTGTGGACGCCTGGTGCCGTGACCAACGCGGACGGCATCGCGACCGTGAAGTTCACCGCACCCGATAACCTGACCGCATTCCGCGTGATGGTGGTCGCTGCGGACAAGGGGGAACGCTTCGGCTCTGGCGATCAGCGGTTCACGGTGTCCAAGCCGCTGCAGCTTCACCAGGCCTTGCCGCGGTTCCTGAATCTTGGCGACAAGCTCCTCGGTGGCGTGGTTGTCCACAACGAGACCGGTGCGGCCGGCAGCGCTGTCATCAAGCTCACCAGTGATTCGCATGTCACGGTCGCCGGTGGAAACGAACGCACGATCCAGCTTGCGAAGGGCGCGCATGTCCCCGTGCTGTTCGATCTGACGGCCGCCGAGCTCGGCGACGCGCAGCTGACCTTCTCCGTCAAGATGGGCACCGAGACCGACGCCGTGAAGCTCGCGCTTCCGGTGCAGCATCCCTCTCCCATCGAGGCCCACCCCGTCGCGCACGGCGCCACGAAGGACGCGACCCGGATTCCGCTGACGCTGCCGCCGAACGCGATCCCTGGATCTGCGGAGCTCGTGGTCTCGCTCGATCCCGATGGGCTCGCCGGGCTCGAGGATGGCTTGCGCGACCTGATCGGATATCCGTACGGC
>JACCQV010000166.1 GCA_013813945.1 Deltaproteobacteria bacterium
AGATGTTCGCGATCGGCCGCAAGTACCGCGTCCACCCCGTCACCGACATGATGCTCGTGTTCGTCGCGCTCATCACCGCGCAGGGCATCGGCAAGATGCTCGAGCCGTCACACAACGTGTTCGGCGCCGTCGCTCAGTTCCTGATGCCGATCCTGATGAAGCGCAACGAGCACATCCCGGTGACGGCGGAGGCCAAGGCCGCCGCTCGGCCGCTCGCGACCAACTGAACGTCAATCCTCGAACACGGCCGTGGGGTCGCATGCCGAGCTCAACCACCGCCTCAGCAGTCAGGACCCGCTCGATGCGGCGGTGTTCCCACGGAGCCAGCTCAAATAGGCCTGGTGCGCGCAGAAGTCGTCGGACAGGCCGAGCCCCGAATGGATCTCCCACGGCAGGCGGCCCGCGCGATGCATCGGTGAAAGTACGGAGACGTAGCCATCCGAGCTCCGAACGTGCCAGCGATCGTCTGTCGATCCGGCCTCGGGCTCGCCGCCCTGATCGAACGCGTGCTCGATCGCGATTGCCCCCGTGCAGCGACGGATTTCCTCCACGAGCGAGCGCGCGACCGTCGCAGGACGTAGGTCCGGGTGGACCTCGATCACCGATTCCGTATAGCCATGGATCAACTCGGACTTGCCCTGGTGGCCGCCGGCGAGCAGCGTCCCGAACAGGCTCGGAACCGCGGCGTCGCCTGGGGCCCTCGAGGCCGGCATGAACGCCGCGCGTCGATCGGCATCCGAGAGCCGGAACCGGATCTCGACGCGCGTCCGCTGTTGTCGTAGACGCATCGGCCCGCAAGTGATCCATCCAGCGCGCTCGTCGGCCTCGACGGAGAACGCGTGTGCTGCGTCCGCGACGCACTGGAGGAGCGTGCGATTGGCCGCGAGGGAGCTCCACAGCTCGCCGACGAGCGGGACCTCGCCGTCGACGAGTTCCCAGCGATAGTTGTGTCCGCGCCACGACATGGCCTCCCACAGTCGCAGTGGAGCAGCCTCTGCGCGCGTGCATGCATCCGCGATCCGTGTGCGGACCGGCACCGACGCGAGCATCTCCTCGGCCTGTGCGCCGGTCGCCATCTCTCCGAACGCGGGACGCAACTCCTGGATCAGAGCCTCCCGGTGACCACCGCAGTCCTCGACGCGAGCCGCGTCGGCGATCAGCTCGGGAAGCCGAGCCACGTCGTAGCTACCCGAATGCCTACCGTTGCTCGTTGCCTCCACGAGCCCGCGATCCGCATCGAGGACGAACGCGAACGGAACACCTGCCAGCCGCGGACGGATCGTCGCACTCAGGAGTTCCAGGTGATCCGCTCCTCGTCCGTGCATCACGAGCACGCGAGGCGTCGGAATCGTGCAGCCGTGTCCGGGAGGACGAAGGTCGCCATGGAGCAGCGGCACGACGATCACGTCGGGCGCGAGCTCGACCGAGAACCGCGGGCCGAACCTGAACGCTCCCCCTGGCCACGATCGCATCATCGCCATGGAGTCCGAACCCATCGTGATCGTGCGCGCCATAGCCCCAGCCTACCTCTGGCGCTCGTCGTGGCGAACCGAAACACGCGCCGGTCGCCTGCGGTCCCGGACCGGACGGATCTACTCGATCAGTAGCGGCCGGACCCAGGTCTCGAAATCCGTTCGAATCGAGGCCCAGGAAGTCGGGGCGAGCCCGTCGGGGAGCGGCTGCGTCTCGGCGTCGGCGAAATAGACGAGGCTCCGGATCACGTGTCCGAGATCCTCGACCGGGAACTTCAACCGGTAGGCTGCCAGGTACGCATCCAGTCCGCGATGGGTCGCGACGATGATGGCGTGGAGGTCCCAGAAGTCGCGCGCAGCACCTCGGCCGGAGATCGCCGAGAGCTTCATGCATGCGAGATCGGTGATCGATGCGACCGGAACGTCCAGACCGGCAAGCGGCCCCGGCGCGTCGAGAAGTGGATAGCGGTACTGGATCAGGCTGATCGGAATGCCGTCGATCCTCAGGTAGAGCGTTCCCGCCGACTGACTCTGGACCACGAGGCCGTCGATCGTTTCGATGCTCGGACGAAGGGCGGTCGGATCGGAGGCTGCGAACAGATCGAGGTCGCGCGAGCTGCGATGGCCCAGGTGGGCCGCGACGGCGACGCCACCAGCGAGGTAGTAGTCCGCCGGCAACGCAGGGCGCAGCTTACGTAGTGCCTGGCGCTGCGCCTCGGAGATCGGATCGTCGGCCATCTTAGCCGGCCCACGGCGGGCGTCCGCCGCCCGGCGATTCGGTCCTGGGCGCGCCAGCGATCACCGACCAGAACGCGCGCTCTCGGGGAGCGAGGCGGTCTCCCTTGCGCACGAGAAAATCAGCGAGAACGTCGCGCGGGAACTGGCGTGCAAGCCAGCGCATCGCGAACAAATCACCGCGCGCCATGACCCGCTCGAGGACGTAGTCACGATGCTTCTCGAGATCGATCCCTCGCGGATCGACGTCCCAGAACAGCCACGTGATTGCGGCGGGAATCACGGATTGACTATCGCATGTCGATCCGCAAGCAACCAGCCCGAGGCGGCCACGCGACGGCCGAAGCTCGGACTACGGCACCGGAACGACGTTGAACTCGACGCGGCGGTTCGCCGTCCGCGCCTTCTTCGTCGTGCCCGCGACCAGCTGCTTGGTCTCGCCAAACCCGACCGCCTCGAGCCGCGTGGCCTCGACCCCCGCACCGACGAGGTACGCCACCACCGACTCCGCGCGCGCCTGCGACAGCGTCAGGTTCTTCGCGTCGTCGCCAACATCGTCCGTGTGACCCTCGACGCGGACCTTCGCGATCTCGGGGTGCGCCTTGAGCACGAACGCCATGTTGTCGAGCAGCTTGTTCGACTTCTTGTCGAGCTTCGCCGAGCTCGTCTTGAAGTAGACCTGGTCGAGGATCTGCAGCTTATCCTTGGTGATGACGACCAGCTGCTTCTTCTTGCAGCCCTGGTTGTCCTTCGAGCCAGCCTCCTGCGGACAGTTGTCGATGCGATCGACTACCCCATCGCTATCCGAATCGGTATCCGGGCACCCGGCGTTCTCGACCGGGCCTGCCTGCATCGGGCACTTGTCCGCACCGTCCGCGATGCCATCGGCATCGTTGTCCGTGTCCGGGCAACCGTCCTCGTCCTGGAAGCTGTCCTTGTCCTCGGCCTCGGCCGGACACTTGTCCTTGGTGTCATCG
>JACCQV010000201.1 GCA_013813945.1 Deltaproteobacteria bacterium
CGATGTGGGTGGTGCCGTCGAGTTCGGCGTGGGGCTCGAGCGCAATCAGATCCTGTTCGGTCTGACCCGCAAGCTCGAGGTCTGGGACGCAGTGTCTGCGCGGCCTCTGCTCCGGCTGCAGCTCCAGCTTCCACCGCCGCCGCGCAGCGTCGGTGCAGCGCACGGCCACCTCTGGGTCACGCGTCCCGGCAGCGACGAGGTCTTCGTCTATCGGCTCTCGGACGGCCGGCCGTTCCGGCACTACGTCGGAGCGGCAGTCGAGGACGTCGTGTGTCATCCGGCATCGCCGCTGATCGTGCTGATCACGCCGCGTGGCCTCGTGCGTCTGCACTGCTTCGCGCATTCGCTCACGGTGGTCGATGCACCGTGGACGCCGGGGATGCCGCTCGCTCAGCTCGTCGCAGGGGACGACGTCAGCCTGCTCGGAATCGGGGACGCGGACGAGGAGCCGTGGCGTGTGCCGATCGGTGGTGCCGGAGCCCCGGTCGTCGCCGGCGAGGCCCCCGAGAGCGCCGAGCCGGTGCTCGCGACCGCCGCGGACAAGTTGCGAGCGATGCGCGAGAAGGCGCAGGCCGCCAGCGATGCGAACGCTCCCCACGCGGCATCGACGGCGTCGTGGGCGAACGCGGCCGCTGCACCTCCATCGACTGCCCATGCACCCCGCGTCCGCGCCTGGCGCGAGCCCGTTGCGGCGTTCGGGCTCGAGCTGGTCCGCGGTGTCGACGGCGAGGTGCCGGTGGTACCAGTCGACTGCGAGCTCGGCGATCTCGCGCACCGACTGGCCCTGTCGTCGACCGCGCGTCGGGCGCTGGTCTCGCTCTACGCGATCTACCTCGTCGGAGAGCCGGCCCTGTCGATCGCACGGCTCTCGCACGCGCTCGGCGACTGGACCGAGGCGCTCGGCCAGGGCGATCTGGGCGCGCTCGCGCTGCTGCGCCGGCGTGGGGGCAAGGTGGGGCTGCGCTCGTCGGTCACCGACCACCTCGACGGGCACGCACCACGTGCGATCCGGATCATCGGCGGAGCGGCGACAGCACCGCGACCGGGTGTGACCCGCCTCGCGCGCGAGGGCAAGTCCGATGCGGCCATCGAGACCGAGCTGGCGACGTTGCTCGGCCGGATCGCCGTGCTCCATGGGTCCGCTTCGCGTGGCGTGCTCGAGGCCCGCATGCATGGCGCGACCGTGCTGGCACTCGCGGCTCCCCGCGAGCGGCCCGAGCCGTGGCCGCGTGACGCTGGGCTGATCGTCGTGGCCGATGCAGACGTCCCGCCGTGGGTCGCCGCGCTCGCGCCTACAGCTTCATGATCGAAGCGGACTTGCTCGACGCCTTCTCGAAGTCGCTCTTGGCCGAGGTCGCCGCGTCGAGCGAGCGGTAGTTACCCATCCGCACGCGATAGAACGTTCCCTTGCCCTCGACCTCGGCCTGCGTGATCTGCGCCTGGTAGCCCTTCGCCTTGACCGTGTCGAGAAAGGCCTCGGCCTCGCTGCGATCCTGAAACGACGACAGCTGGAGCGTGAACCGCTGCTTCGGCTCCTCGGGCTTGGCGTCGGGCTTGGCCTCGGCCTTCGCCTCGACCGCGTCGGGCCGGGTGACGGGCTTGGCATCCGGCTTCGTCACCGACTTGGGCTCGACCTCGGTGGCGGGCTTCTTCGCCTCGATCTTTTCGGGCTTGGCCTCGACCTTCTCGGGCTTGGCCTCGATCTTCTCGGGCTTGGCCTCGACCTTCTCGGGCTTGGCCTCGACCTTCTCGGGCTTGGCCTCGACCTTCTCGGGCTTCTTCACATCGGTCTTCGTGCGCGCCTTCTCGAGCTGATCGATGGTCTTCTCGACGCTCGTCGGCGCATCCTTGCCGGTCAGCGTGCCGCGAAACGCGAGGCCGCCACTCGTACTCTCGAGCCGATCGAGCGCGGCGAGTGGATCGGTCCCCGACATCGTTCGCGCACGATCGATGTGCCCACGTGCCTCGACACGCCTGCCGACGAGCACGCCGAGCACGAACACGATCCCGACGATCATCGCGCCGCCGAAGAACAGGTAGAAGATCTGGCGACCGTCGAGGCTGACCTCGACCTTGTCCTTGTACAGCTCCGGTTCGCGGCTCGACATGACCACAGCGTCGAGAAAGCCCGCGATCGGGGCAACAAAACTACCCTACTGGAGGATGTTGATCTGGTTGAGCGCCTGCGGCTCTACCCGGAACACCGCCCCGCGTGTCGACGGCTGGGTCGCCGAGGTCGACAGGAAGTCGCCCTCGTCGATGACCCAGATGCTGCCGGTCGGGCCGCGAACGACCCGGACGGGATAGGACGCCGCCAGGGGGAGGATCAGCGGAGCGAAGCCGCCGGTCTGGCGCCATGAGATCTGGTAGCCAGGGAACACGACGGGCACCCGGGGCAGCGTCCCCATCCGGTCGCGGATGCAGCGTGCGTCACCCGGATAGGTCGGATCGACCAGGTTCAACGTGAGACCTCGGTTGCGGAACTCGACGGCAGGCGCGTCGCGCATCAGCGGCGTGGCCGGCGTGCCCTCGGCGCATTGATCGTTGGCGTAGCTCGCCGGAAACTCGGTCTGCTGGACCGTGGTAGAGCACGGGTTCGGACCGAACGTGCCATCGGGGCGCCGGCCGGTGCGGGGATCCACGGTCGGATCGCACGGGGGTGGGTTGAGCGGAATGCGCCCGACCTCGAACGGATGGGCCGTGCTCCTCACGCACTTGTCCGTGCTCGCTTCGCGGACCGTCGAATGGATATAGCCACTGCGCGTCCCGATCACCGTGAATGCCTCGCTCGCACGGAGCTCGTAGCGCTGCGGCGCGTTCACGCACGCCTGCGGTGGCGTCACGCCTTCCATGCAGTAGCCATCGGACGAGCAAACGCGACCGCTCGAGCACGTCGGCGCGGTCGCGCTGCACGTCTCGAGGCAGCGCTTGCCGGTCTGGCCGGGACCGTTGAGCGGCGCGCGCTCGGAGTCCACGCGGCATGCCCAGCTGCGCGTATCCAGGGGCGTGTCGTTGAACGGATGTGCGGAGCTCGCGAGCTCGCTCGCGTAATCTGCCAGCGCGTCGCACTGCGCATCATCCGTGCAGCCGTCCAGGGGCGTCGTGCGCAGAACGTTCTTGCGCGGCAGGAGGCGGAGCTCGCCGCTCGCCGACCGGCCGACGGTGTAGCGCCGTTGCGACGTCAGGAAGTCCCGGCATGCATCGGCGAGCCGGTCCGCCTCGTTCTCGAGCATGCACGCGCCGAGACCGCTGACCTCGCTGTTCGGGTGCACGAAGCACGTGTAGCCGAGCGGACACTCGGCATCGCCCGCCGCTGGATTGCAGCCACGCAGCTGCACGATGTCGTACTGCTCGACGCCTGCATCACAGAACGGCGCTGTCTGATCGACGATGCGGAACCCACCACCATCGACGAAGAACTGGCTCGTCCGGACGGCCGGTCCGTCGGTGTCGGCGTCCGCCTTGTCCTGCGACAGCGTCCCTTCCCACGTCAAGGTCCAGATCTCGTCGACCAGTGCGCGGAGATCGGGGAACGCGAGGTCACGGATGGGATCCGGCGCGGCGAACGACAGCTCGGAGACCGGCCTGGTCGAATCGACGCCTTCGCACAGCACCTGACGGAGGAAGGGGAGCAGCTGGACCTTCTCGGCCGCCACGATCCCGGCAGGCACATTGCGCGTCGGCGCGGTCGCGGCACGCGGTCCGCCGAAGTTGCCGCCCTGCGCATCGGGGTCGGGGCCGTTCACGTCACAGATCGCCTTGGTCATGCCGTCGACATCGGTCGTCGCGCGTAGATCACGCGCCGGCAGTGCGTCGCGGAGCTGGTGTGCGATCACGAGGGGCAGCGCTACCTCGAGCGGGTCGCCCGCGTTCTCGAAGTCGGCGAAGTCGTCATCGTCGACGTTGAGCACGAAGGTCGCGCCGGTCGCCGCCGTGATGATGCCGAAGTACCCGATCAGCTTGGTCGGCCCGGTCAGCCGCGGATCGGGCTCGAACTCCTGCGAGCGGAAGATCTCGATCGACGTCGGGATCGCCTCGCCGAACAGCTCGATGCCGGGGCCCTTCGCACCTGGTCGTCGCTGCGCGGTCGGCATGGCTCCGATCGGGAAGCACGACAGCTCCGACAGGTTGCGGTTGTTCTGGAGCAGGCGGGGATCGACCTGCGTGTCACACTCCCTCGCGCCGTCGAGATCGACGACCCGGATCGTGTCGTCGGTCGTGATCGCGTATCCGAAGTTGAACTGCGTGCTCGAGAGATCGTCGTTGATCGCTCCGTTGGCGCCGCCCATTCCAATCTGGGGAGCAATCGCGACGCTCGTCACGCCCAGCATCGCCGGGGGCGCGAGGCTGGTCTCGAGCAGAATCGGCCGGACCGACTGGGGCAGCGACGTCACCTCGTCGAGCTCGACGAGCGTCAGCGACGGCGAGTTGTCCGAACCGATGAGGAGCCGGCGCGCGATCGGCGCGGCGTTCAGATCTTCTTCGAGATCGAGCGCAACAGGACGCGGCCCGCTCGTGATCGCGCCGCCGCCACCGCACTCCGCAGGACACGACACCGACGGGATCTCCGCGGCCGTGAGGACCGTTGCGACACCGGCGGCGTCGTAGCGAACTCCGCCGACGACCGTTCCGTTTGCGGTATCAACTGCCGCAACGAGGTGGCAGCCCGGGTATGCGACGTAGACGACGCCCGTCGGATGATCCGGGGAGCACGTCGTGCCGATCACGCCCGTGGCCGGCTCGGCGACCATCGCGGCAGGCTTGGCCAGTAGGATCTCGCCGTTCGCATTCTTGACCGGGATCCGGTTCACGCGGACCGCGGGATCGAGATCGAGGACGCTGTTGACCTCGAGGCCGGAGAGATCGCACGAACCGGCGTTCGCGATGACCTGCCAGCAGCCGACACTGTCTGGCACGATCG
>JACCQV010000247.1 GCA_013813945.1 Deltaproteobacteria bacterium
CGTACGGCGGGCTGGGCGGCAGCTGCCTCGACAACTGCCTCGTCCAGGAAGAGGTCTCGTTCGGCTGCTCGGGCATCAACACCTCGATGGCCGCAAACTCGCTGGGGGCAACGCCGCTCCTGGTCGCGGGCACCGACGAGCAGAAGAAGCAGTACCTGTCGCGGCTGACGTCGGAGCTCAACTTCGCCGCGTACTGCTGCTCGGAGCCTGACGCCGGCTCCGACGTCGCGGGCATGCGGACGCGCGTCACGCGGCACGGCGACGACTACGTGCTCAACGGTCAGAAGCGGTGGATCACGAACGGCGGCGTCGCGAACTTCTACACCGTGTTCGCAACATTCGATCCGGCGATGAAGCACAAGGGCATCGCGTGCTTCGTGGTCGATGCGAGCAACCCGGGCGTCAAGGCGGGCCGCAAAGAGAACAAGATGGGCCAGCGGGCCTCGAACACGACGGACGTGATCTTCGAGGACTGCAAGATCCCGAAGTCGGCCCTCGTCGGCACCGAGGACTCGGGCTTCAAGGTCGCGATGAAGACGTTCGATCGCTCGCGTCCCTGGATCGCCGCGACGGCGGCCGGCGTGATCCGACGCTCGCTCGAGGAGAGCCGCGCGTACGCACTCGAGCGCAAGACGTTCGGCGTTGCGATCGCGCAGCATCAGGCCGTGCAGTTCATGCTCGCGGAGATGGCGATCTCGTACGAGGCAACGCGGCTCCTCACCCACAAGGCTGCCTGGCAGGTCGACAAGGGTGACCTGTCCGCGATCACATCCGCGTACGCGAAGGCCTATGGCGCCGATGCGGCGATGCGGTGCGCCACCGATGCGGTGCAGATCTTCGGCGGGTACGGCTACACCAAGGAGTACCCGGTCGAGAAGCTGATGCGCGACGCGAAGCTGCTCCAGATCTACGAGGGGACATCGCAGATCCAGCGCGTCGTGATCGCCCGCAACATCCTCGGCGGCAAGTAGGTCTATGCTGGTGGCATGGGCGCTGGGGATCAGACCGTCGATAGCTTTCCGACCTGTCTCGTACACGGCCCAGCTCGTGATCGTCGGGCTCACGCTGTTCGGCATGGCGGCGACCAGCCGGATGTTTGGACCGCTGATGATCGTACCCACGATCATCGTCGCGCTGACGATCGTGATCCAGGCCCACCCTCACGCGCCGATCCGTATCGCCGTGTGGGTGATGGCAGTGTTCGCCATGGTCGGGCCGGTGGTCCTCGAGCTCGCCGGTGTGCTGTCGACCTCGTATATGTTCGTCGACAATCAGATCGTGATCCTGCCGCAGATGCATGATCTGCCGCGGACGGGGAGCATCGCGATGCTTCTCCTCGCGGGGGTCGCCAGCCTGTTCGTGCCCAGCGTCTTCGTCGGACGGCTGCGGCAGAGTCTGACCGAGGCGAGCGAGGGCGTGATCCAGGGAATGATGGGCTTCAAGGGCCGGCGCTGACGCGTTGTCATAGCGGTCTGGCAGGCTGCGCGACGTGCTGCCCGACCCGTTGATGACGCCATCTTCCGAGCTCGTTCGTCCTCTCGCGGATGGCTCGGGCGCAACCAAGGCGCGGGCGGCGACGCCCGACGTCTTCGGCAACATCTTCATCGGCATCGCCGGGATGATCGGCGCCGGCAAGTCGACCCTCGCGAAGGAGCTCGGCGACCACCTCGGCATCGACACCTACTACGAGCCGGTCGCGGACAACGAGTACCTGGCGGACTTCTATCGCGACACCGCTCGCTACTCGTTCGCGATGCAGGTCTACCTGCTCAATCGCCGGTTCCAGCAGCACCAAGAGATCATCTGGCGCGGGCGCTCCGCGGTTCAGGACCGCACGATCTACGAGGATTCGATCTTCGCGAAGATGCTCGCGAAGACCGGGCTGATGGATGACCGCGACTACAAGACGTACGTCCAGCTGTTCCGCAACATGAGCAACTTCATGTGCAAGCCAAGCGTGATCGTCTTCCTCGACGTCTCGCCGGAGTCGTCCGCGGACCGGATCAGGTCGCGGAGCCGCGACGTCGAGTCGAAGATCGAGCTCGGCTATCTTCAGGCGCTGTACGACGGTTACCAGGAGTTCATCGAGAGCATCTCGAAGGTGATTCCCGTGATCCGGATCGACTACGAGCGGTTCGCAACGGCGGGCGAGATGGCCGAGGTCATCAAGCGCGAGTACCTCGACGCGTCGTTCCTCCGGCGCGTGACCGCGTTCGACCCCGCGCGTTGACCGCTCGTGGACCGGTCGCGCTAGGCTCCGCGGATGTTTCGCCGCCGGTGGCCTGAGGTCCGCGCGGGCCTGATCGGCCTGGCGATCCTGCTCGGGCTGGTGGAGGGCTGTCCGCTGCCTCCCGCACAGTACGTCCGCCCGTGGCAGGCCCCGTTCGTCGACATCGTGCGTCCGGTCCAGCAGACCGTGTTGACCCCGGTCCGGTGGATCCCACGCCATCTGCGGTTCTCGCAGCGCTGGGCGCTGTTTCAGGTGGCCGAGCGAGATGCGCACCGGCTCGAGATCCAGGGCCGGGTTCTCGGCGGCCCCTGGCAGCCGTTGTTCCGCGCGGGTGATCCGTCGCATGCCGCCTACGCCGAGCTGCTCGAGCAGGAGCGCGTTCGCGGCGTGTGGGATCCGACGGACCGCACGATGTACCAGTATCACGCGTTCGCGCGCTGGCTCACGCAGCGCGTGCTCGATGACCGCCCTGATCTCCAGGCAGTGCGGCTGCGGTTCGAGAAGATCGTGATCGACGACGGCACCGTGCGCGGCACCGGCGTCCACGTCTATCCGTTCGGCCGCGAGCGGGGCACCCGATGAAGCTCGCTGCGCTCTGGCGCGCGTGGGTGGCGCTGTGGGATCGCCGCGAGCCGGCGACCGCACTCGCGCTCGTCCGCATCGGGGTCGGTCTGGTCCTGCTCGTCGATCTCGTCAAGCTCGGGCACCTCGGCCTCGTCACCCCGATGTTCAGTGCCCCCCCGGACGGCTACGCGGTCACCACCGGCGGCTGGGGCCAGGCGCTGTTCGGCTCGGATCCCACCGCCGCCTTCGCGCTGACCCTCGCCGCCGTGTTCGCTGCCGTGTGCATCGCGCTCGGGCTGGCGACGCGCGTGGCGTGCATCGGGTTCGTACTGGTGTCCGCGCAGCTCGCACAGATCGCACCCGACGCCGATCGTGGGATCCACATGGTGCTGCGCATCGTGCTGGTCATCCTCGCGCTGTCGTGGTGTCACGCGCGGTGGTCGATCGATGCGTGGGTGTGGCGGCGCTTCGGTCGACCGCTGCCGACGGAGGTGCCCGCGTGGCCGCGCTATCTGATCCTCCTGCAGGTGATCTGGATCTACGTCTCGGCCGGGATGAACAAGAGCGGGGCCGAGTGGGGGCCGCTCGGCGACTTTCGCGCGCTCGCGAACGCGGTCTGCGATCCACACATCGCGCGCATGTCGTGCGATTGGGTCAGCTCGGTGGTCCCGCTGACGCAGGTTGCCACGGCGCTGTCGATGACCTTCGAGCTGAGCGCACCGCTCTATCTCGTGTACCTCTACTGCGCCGAGACCGCCGATCGAGCGGGTCGATTGCGGAGGCTCGTCAATGCGCTGCGCCTGCGCTGGGTGTGGCTCGTGCTCGGAATCGCGTTCCACGTGGGCATTGCCGTGTTCCTGCGCCTCGGCGCGTTCCCGTGGGGAATGCTCGCGCTGTATCCGGCGCTGCTGTTGCCACGTGACTTACTGCGCGGGCGGGAGCGCTGACTCTGTTTGCCCCATGTGAGGGGCGACCTCGCAGCGGCCACTCTGACCGCAGACGGCTTCGGCGCTGCAGCTCGGATCGGTGCTCATCACCGCTACGCACGCGGAGTCGCCACAGCGTTGCGGACGCGCCGCCTCGAACCCGGCGACCGCGTCCTTTCGGATGGCGATCTGCTTGCCGCCGGCGCTACAGCCGCAGCACGCCTCGACGAGCTCGCAGTCCTCCGACGCCGCACAGCTATCGGGGAGCTCGCCCGTGATCGGCACCGCCCCGCCACCGCCAGCCGGCGCTGGCTTCGACGAGCCGCAGCCCAGTACGGCGAGCAGCGCGGTTGCCCGTAACCAGATCACGAGCGGAGAACCGAGCGACCCGCGAACCGCGCCTCGTCCCCGAGCTGATCGCAGATCCGGAGGAGCTGATTGTACTTCGCGATCCGATCGGAGCGCGACGCGGAGCCCGTCTTGATCTGTCCCGCGTTGGTCGCGACCGCGAGGTCAGCGATGAACGAGTCCTCGGTCTCGCCCGAGCGGTGCGAGATCACCGCCGTGTAGCGCGCGTGCTGCGCGGTGCGCACGGCATCGAGGGTCTCGGACAGCGAGCCGATCTGGTTGACCTTGACCAGGATCGAGTTCGCGATCCCTTCCTTGATGCCGCGTTGAAGACGCGCGGTCTGCGTCACGAACAGGTCGTCGCCGACGATCTGGGTCGTCTTGCCCAGCTTGTCGGTGAGCTGCTTCCAACCGGCCCAGTCGTCCTGGTCGAGTCCGTCCTCGATCGAGACGAGCGGGTACTTCTTGGTCCAGCCCGCGTACATGTCGACCATCTCGGCGGAGGACCGTTCCTTGCCCTCGTAGTTGTACGAGCTCTTGGCCTTGTCGAAGAACTCCGACGCAGCGACGTCGAGCGCGAGGAAGATCTGCTCACCGGCCTTGTAGCCAGCCTTGCCGATCGCCTCGAGCAGCAGGGTCAGCGCTTCGTCCGCGTTGTCGAGGCTCGGTGCGAAGCCGCCCTCGTCACCAACGTTCGTCGCTTTACCCCTGGAGGACAGGAGCTTCTTGAGGTTGTGGAACACCTCGACGCCGGCACGCAGCGCATCCTCGAATCGATCGAACCCGGCGGGCACGATCATGAACTCCTGGATGTCGAGGTTGTTGTCGGCATGCGCACCGCCGTTGATGAGGTTCATCAACGGCACCGGCAGCGTCACCGCACCGACGCCACCGAGGTAGCGATAGAGCGGGAGCTCGTGGCCGAGTGCGGCGGCGCGCGCGGTCGCCATCGACACCGCGAGGATCGCGTTCGCACCGAGGTGCGACTTGGTCGGCGTGCCGTCGAGGGCGAGCAGCGCGGCGTCGACTGCAGATTGATCCGTCGCGTCCATGCCGATCAGCGTCGGTGCGATCACATCG
>JACCQV010000301.1 GCA_013813945.1 Deltaproteobacteria bacterium
GCCTACGAGGTCAACACAAGCGATCCCTGGGGTTAGTTACAGAACGGGATGCCGACCATGACGCCGACCGTGCCCGGGAGCCGCAGCGACACGCCAGCGGTCGCGACGAACGCGAACCCATCGCCAGGGCGCCACGCATGACCGGCTTCGACGAACACACCGATCGCGGTCGCCCCGGAGTACAAGCCGGTCGCACCGCCGCAGCGTTCCTTCGTCTTGAACTCGCCTCTCCCCGTGGTGAACAGCTCGTGGTCGATCCGCAGCTTGTTCGCTACGACCCGCCCCATCGAGGTCCACAGGATCTCGCTGCGTACGCCGGCAGCGGTCCGCGTGCGAACACCGCGATCGACGAAGTAGGCGGCCTCGACGTAGCCACCGTTGCCGGAGCTCTGGTTGTTGCCCTCGAACACCCAGCCGATCCCGAGGTCGAACGGTTGATCACGTCGTCGAAGCGCACTCGCGAGGTGGGCCCCGGCGGCGACATGGATGCTCGGCGGCGCGCTGTCCTGGCCGCCCGCCTGCGTCGTGGCTCCGACCTCCGCGCGCAATGGCGGTGTAACGAACGGAATTACGCAGCCCGTGCCGAGAAGGGCGATCACCGCTGAACGAAGCGAGCTCGAACCTGGGGACACCGGCAGCTCCTGCAGCAAGCCACAGGCCACTGCGGACGGTAGCTCCAGTGCAGTTCTGTCGGCGCTCTGCGTGCCCCGCCATCACAGGCGTGCCACGGATTCACGGGGCCTGAGCCAGAATTCGAATCCTCGAGGTCGCCGCGCGCGACGGCACCGATCGTCACTCGATCCCGAGCAGCTCGACGTCGAACACGAGCATGCCGTAGGGGCGCTTGCCGTTGGGGGTCTCGCCGTATGCCAGCGCGCCCGGGATCCAGAACCGCCTCCGTTCGCCAAGAACCATGAGCTGCACGCCCTCGGTCCAGCCCTTGATCACGCCGTTCAGCGGGAACGACAACGGCTGTCCGCGCCGCACCGAGCTGTCGAACTCCTTGCCGTCGGTGGTCCACCCCGTGTAGTGCACACGCACAGTGCTCGCGGCCGTCGGATGCTGCGTGCCGGTGCCCGGCCGCAGGACCTTGTAGGCCAGGCCGCTGGGAGTCTTCGTCGCGTCGGCCGGCGGCGCGGCGACGTCGGAGGGCACGCTCGGATCGGGCTGCGCTGGCTCGACTGCGTCCACGCTCGGCGCGTTCGAGTCGACCGCTGCTGACTCGGTCGCTGGTGCGGCGTTGCGTGGAGCCGCCGGTGGTGGCGGCTGGGCGCACGCGGAGAGCACGGTGACCGCGAGAACCGAGACGACAACGAGGTCGATGCGCATGCGCGAACACTACCAGCGGCATGGCCGATCGTATCGAAACGAGCCCGTACGGTGCGTGATATCCCGGACGCATGAAGCTGGTCGTCTGCTGCCTTGCGCTCGGCGCGTGTGGTCCCTCCTCTGGCGGTCGTGGTGACGCTGGCATGGTCGACGGCGCCGGGGGCGACGCCGCGCTCGTCGATGCTCGGCCGAACGTCAGCGGACCGGTCAACGTCGTGATCACCGCTGATAACGCATACAGCTTTGGCTACGGCACTGCCGGCGGCATCACGCACTTCACGCAAGGCCGGCGCGCGCAGACCGCGGGTGAGATCTTCAACTGTCCGATCGGCGAAGGACCCGAGACGTACGTGATCCCGGAGTCCGATGCTCCCGACGGTGCATACCTCTACATCGTGACGTGGGACGATCTCTCCGTCACCCAGGGCGTCCTCGGCCAGTTCACCCGCGATATGGGCTCGGTATTCACCGGCGATCCGCGGTTCGAGGTCTGCGCGACGGGCATCGACTACTCGGGCGGCGCCGATGCGCTCGTCGGTCCATCCCAGGCCGTGATCAATGCCGAGATCGGCCGCTGCAACAGCGGTGCGAGCGACGCCAGCACGACGAGCAAGGGCTGGGTCAACGCTGCCGGCCCCGTCGTCTCGGGTGCGGTCGGCAAGCTCGCAGTCGGCGAGCTGAACGACGACGCTGGCGGCACGTTTCCGATCACGTGTCAGCCGACGTCGACCACGCTCGGCATCACGAGCACCGCGAAGTGGATGTGGTACGACCCGGAGGACGGTCAGGGTGGCGACGCCTTCCATTCGACGGGCGCGAACCGCTTCAAGGCGTTCCTGATCTTCCGCCTCGGGGTGTCGGACATCATCTTCTAGCTAATCGTCGTCCTCGGTCGCGAACATCGGACCGATCACGTCGAACCCTGCGTGGACCGTGAGCTCGACGCCGAGGAAGTGCCCGATCGCGGCATGATCGATCGTCTCCTGGCGCTGGCGATGGAACACGACGCCGAGCGAAAGACCGGCGTAGCCGCGGCCAGTGACGCCGGGTCGCATCCGCGCGAAGGACGCACCAGCGCCGACGACGACCGTCGACGCCTCTTGCTGCGTGAGCTCGTCATTCTGTCCGTACGCACCGGTGACGTACAGGCCAGGAAGCAGACCGCGGCCGATCGTGGAGAGGCGAGCGCCCCAGGCCGCGAGTGCGTTGGACTGATCACCCAGCGCACCGAGATCGCGGCTGTAGAACAGAGAGCCGACGAGACGATCCTCGACGACTTCGGTGAACGTGCCGACCTGGACGTGGCCACCGATGCGACGCACCGGACTGTCGCCGAGCGCGCCGTTGATCGATAGCCCACCACCTGCGGAGAAGCAGCCGGCAGACAGCACCAGGGCCGCAAGGGTCGCCTTCATGGTCAGGCGAGCGTACTGCGGGAATCGGCGCGCGCGCGTCCCGGTTGATCGCGGAGTGATTCGACCCGCACGAATGACCGACTACGAAGCGTTCGCGTCCCTGTGGACCGAGCTCGGTCTCGACGAGACTCCACCACCGCGAGAACGGTTCGCTGCCGAGATCGTTCACACGACGATCGTCGATGAGCGCGACGGAAGCGTCGACGGCTACGTGCAGTTCCACACGCTGGGAACGATCGGTTATGTCCGGCAGCTCGTGGTCAGCGAACGCGCGCGGGGTCACGGCAACGGTACGCGTCTCATGCTCCATGCCGCGGCAGCGCTGCGCGCGGCGGGCGTTGCCGAGTGGCACCTCAACGTCAAGACCGGCAACACTCCGGCGATCCGCCTCTACGAGCAGCTCGGTCTGCGAGCCGAGCACACGTCGACGGCCTTGCGTCTGCCGTGGTCGATCCTGTTCGGCTTGCCGTTCGAACCGGCGACCGCGCTTCCGGTCACGCCCGAAGAGGATGACGATCTCGAGCGCGGACTCGGCTTGCTCGCAGGTCAGATCGCGATGGCGCGCCGACGCACGAGCCACGTGCTTCGCCAGCTCCGAGCAGCGGACTGTGCGCCGGTCGGCTTCGCGTCGTTCGATCCGGATTTCCCGGGTGCGAGGATCTTCCGGGTGGCCCGCCCTACCCTGGCTGCGACCCTGCTCCGGGCGCTCCGCCCGCACGCCCAGCACGACCACCTGGCGCTGGTGATCGATGATGACGAGAGCGTCACAGAGCTCCTCGTGACGCACGGCGCTATCGTCAAGCTCAGGCTGCTGCATTACGTCGGGCCAGTGCCCGAAACTACTGGTATGTAGGGGGTAAGTGACCGATCCCACCGGGCTTCGACCGCGGATCCTTGCGAGCTTTTCACGACGATCTGCGCTACCTTCACCGACTCTTTAGAAGAACCGAGGGCGAATGAACCGGAAAGCCACTTTTGCCAAACGCCAACGCGAAACCGACCTGAAGGATCACGCCCGCTCGAAAGAAGCGCGCCGCGTGGCCAGGAAGGACAGCTCCCGCACCGGCAAGGGTCCCGAGATCGCATGGGACCAGGCCGTCTATCCGACTGCAGAGAACCCGGACGATGCTCCGGTCACGAACGCTGGCGCCCAAGTGCCCGCGAGCGGCGCCACCGGTGCTCCGAACGGCAATGCTCCCGCGACGCCGCCGGCACCGCCGGCACCGCCGAACGCCGCGTCGCACGCCAAGGCACACGAAGCAGCGGCCGCCGGTTCCAGGGCAGCCGCAGAGAAGTCTGCAGAGAAGGCGGGCGACAAGCCCGGTGAGAAGCCGAGCGGTGCGCAGGGTTCGTCGAAGCTGGGTCCGCGTCTCCCGTCGCTCGTTCCACGCGACGACTCCGCCAGCTGACGTCCGGTTCGATCGTGATCAAGCCGGCTTGATCGCGATCGCTGGCAGGTCAGGGTCCCAGGGCTCGGCGAGCACGATCGTCGACGCTTCGAGGACCTCGACCACGAACCACCCCGCCTTTTCCAGATCGGCGAAGGTCGTGCGGAGCTGGTCGCTCCACGTCCGGATCGAGGCGAGCTCGTCATCACTCGCCGTGCGAAACGCGAGCGTGCTCAGCAGCCGCGTCAGCGTCTCGTAGGTCTCGGTGGTCTCCGGGGGCCACTCGACCAGCGGAGGCCGGGGCAACCCCTCGACCATGTACTCGTTGACGATGTGCGAGATCTGACCGCCGCGCGTCGCTCGGTGCTCGGTCGGCAGTGGATAGCGACGGATCGGTCGCGTCGGGTGGCTATCCTCCTCCGTGCGGTCGTCGTACGGCCCGATGACCACCGGCACGTGCTCCTCGAGCTTCTGCGGATCGACGGAGACACGCATCGCGTTGCCGGGCTCGTAGAGCATGAACGAGAACGGGTTGATGTTGCCGTCATCACCGAGGACCTTGCAGGTCAGCGCGCTCGCGAGCTTGGCGCAGAACTGGCCGCGGTCGGAGGGCGCCGCACCATGGAGCTGGATCCGGATCGCGAACTCGCCGGCACCACGGGTGCGATGGACCTGGATTCGAGCGTCGCGCGGCGGATCGGAGGCGATGCCATCAACGATGACGACGTCATTCGTATCGAGTCCATACGCTCTGGCGACGGCGGCCGCGAGCTCCGCTGCAGCAACATCGTTCTCGATCCAGAGCTCGTCCCACATCGTTCGCTCCATCATGCCATGGGTCGATACGCGGCGGCATGATCGACGATGACGCCCGGGGCACCACGTTCGAGAGCGGCGCGGAGTGGATCCGGAATCGCGCGCTTGGTGCCGGTCGCGACATCGATGATCACGTACACGGTCTCGCAGTCGACCAGGGACAGACCGTCGCCGTAGCGCCGCGCATCCGTCGCAAGCACGAACGACGTCGTGCCGAGTCGCACCGTCGAGACCCGCAGATCGATGACGTCGTCGAATCTTCCGGGCGCACGCCACTGTGTCGTTTGCTTGACCAGTCGCCAGTCCGCACCGCTGACCGCCGGGTCAACGCTACCGAACAGCACGCGCGTGTACTCCGACGCCGCGACGTCGATGTACTCGCCCCAGCGCGCATTGAACACGATGCCCTGTGCGTCGCATTCGCTGTAGCGCACGCGCAGTAACAACCGGAACGGATCGATCACGGCGGGAGGGTACTCCTACCGGACATCCTCCGGGAATGCGTCCGCGATCACTCGCTCGGCATCCTCGAGCTCGCGCTGCGACCGCGCTCGCCGGTATGCGAACACGAGCAGCGCGAGGATCAGCGAGCCGAACAGCGAGGCGACGATCCACACGATCTGCGTGTGATCGGCGTCGTTACCACCGAGACCGTTCATCGCGAGAACACCGTGTCGAAGCCGCCGTGAAAGGGGGTCACGGCACCGATGATGGGCGACGCGAGTGCGACGAACTGCATCAACGCCGCGCTGAACAGCACGACCAGGATCACGACCGGGATCAACGACGCGAGTCGCCCCGGCTGGCCCGTGACCTTGCGCCCGACCGCTCGGCCGAACAGCATCGTCGCCGTCGCGAGAGCAACGAACACGGAGCCGAGTGCGAGCGGAACGCCGGCCTTGGAGCTCGTGTGATAGTAGATCGCGACGAGCGGGGCGAGCGTCGCCAGCACGAGCGTGCCACCGAAGATCGAGGTCGCGAACGCGCTGACCAGATCGGTCGCGCCCAGACGCGAACCTGCGAGCTTGAGCGCGACGATGCCGGCGGGCAGCGCGGTGAGTGCCGACAGCAAGACCACCATCGGAACCTTGTAGGCGTTCGCCATCGCCATGGTCGCCGAGGAGCTCCCGGCTGCGACGCCCCACAACGAGGACAGCACGAGGGCGGCGAACACGGCCGCGATCGTGAGCATCAGCTGCGTCGCTCGACTCGGCGGTTCGGCGAGCTCACCACGGCAGGTCAGGGTCATCAGCTGTGAGATCTGGGACGGTGCGGTCATGACGGCCTCCGTACGTTGGTGTCAGCAAGCCGCGAACCAGCCAGGCGCTTCCATCGCCTACCATCGCGTGCCTGACCTTCCCCGACCTTGCGTGTCGCGATTGCCACAGCGGGTGCTGCGCGCGACACTCCTTCCATGGCAGCGACCGATCTCCTGAAGGACTCGTATCGCGTCGGGATCGCGGTCGTCCGCGTGCTCGGTGACTCCACGAAGACGCACGAGATCCATCGCGTCGAGGAGATCACCGGTCGCCCGCGCCTGCGCCGGGTGCTCGCCGACCTCGGGCAAACCGACGAAGGTCGCCACTTGCTCGCGGCGCGTCCCGAGCTGAGCTCGCAGCACGTCGACTACGACTACCTGCGCGGGCTCCCCGCGGAGACGCTCGGCGGCGCCTACGCACGGCACCTCGACGACAACGGGCTGAGTGCCGACTACCAGGCGGCGGCGACGCGCCACGTCGAGGATCCGGACCTCGCATACATCATGCGGCGGTTCCGCCAGACCCACGATGTCTGGCACGCGCTGCTCGGGATCGGAAGTACCGGCCACGAGGAGGTGTTGATCCACTGGTTCTCGTACGGCCAGCTCCGGCTGCCGGTGTCCGCCATGATCATGGTGCTTGGCACGCTGAAGCACCTCGTTCTCGAGAAGCGATGGAATGCTCTGCGCCACTCGGCGCTCGAGGCGTACCGCTCCGGACGAGACGCGGCGCCGCTGATCGGAGTGACATGGGAGGATCTCTGGGAGGGGCCGCTCGATCGCGTGCGCGCGATGTACGGAATCCTGCCGATGGATCGACGCTGGCTGGCGTAGGATCACGCATGCGCTCCCTTCCCTGCCTCCTGGTGTTCGCGGCGTGCTCGGGCGGATCGTGCCCGACGGTGGAGCCGCTCCCCGAGCGCGCGGATCTGATCAAGCGCGGCAATGGCACGCCGCTCACGATGATCGGCAAGACCCTCGACGTAGGTGACGTGATGCCCGACGCATCGCTCGCGGATGGCAAGCTCGCGCCGATCCAGCTCGCGGCCTTGAAGGGCAAGCTGATCGTGCTCTCGGTCGTGCCCTCGATCGATACGCGCGTCTGCGAGACCCAGACGCACAAGGTCAGCGACATGCTGGCTCTGTTCCCTGCCGGCGCCGAGGTCATCACCGTGAGCCGCGATCTTCCGTACGCGCAGACGCGGTTCGCGGAGGAGGCCATGGTCAAGACGAAGATGGGCTCCGACTATCACGGCGGCGAGTTCGGCAAGGCATTCGGTCTGCACATCAAGGAGACCGGCCTGCTCGCCCGCAGCGTCTGGGTGATCGGGCCCGACGGCAAGATCGCGTATCGGCAGATCGTCGCGGACCAGGGCACCGAGCCCGACTACGACGCGCTCGTCGCCGCGGCGCGCGCCGCAGGTGGCTGACGATGGTCCGTGCACTGACGCGGCACGTCCCGAGCAGCTTCGCGAATGCGCTCAGCGCTGTGCCCCCCGACTCGCCGATCGATGTCGCGCTCGCGCGCCAGCAGCACCTCATGTACTGCATGGCGCTCGCCGAGTGCGGCGCGACCGTGACCACCCTGCCGGTCGACGAGCGCTGTCCGGACAGCGTGTTTGTCGAGGACACCGCCGTGGTGGTCGACAAGCAAGCGTTGATCACGCGACCCGGTGCGCCGACGCGCCAGCTCGAGACTGCCGCGGTTGCGGTCGTGCTCGACGCGTGGCTGAACTGCATCCCGATGACCGAGCCTGCCACGCTCGATGGTGGCGACTGCATGCTGGTCGGCCGCACGATGTACGTCGGGCGATCGGCGCGGACCAACGCGGCCGGCATCGCACAGCTCGCGCGCGCGTTCGCACCGCGTGGGATCGACGTGGTGCCGATCGATCTCCCTGCCGGCGTGCTCCACCTCAAGTGCGTGTGCTCGCCACTCGGCGGAGGCCGCATCCTGCTCGCGGACGACAGCATCGATCGCGCCGTATTCCGCGGGCTCGAGCTCGTCGCGGTTCCTGCGCAGGAGAGCTATGCCGCGAATGCCGTCGCGATCGACAAGCGCGTGATCATCGCGGCGGGCTTCCCACGTACCCACGAAGCGCTCGCGAAGGCCGGGTTCAAACCGTACCCGGTGCCATGCTCCGAGGTCAGGAAGGCCGACGGCTCGCTGACCTGCCAGTCGATCGTGTTTTGATCTTCGGCGCGACCTCGAGGTAACCGGCCTCGACCAGCGCGGCGATCGCGGCCCACGGCACCATGCGATCGAGCCGCACGCCGATCCAACCGCGACCCCCGACATACGGCGGCACGTAGTAATGCTCCGGCTCGCTGTCGACGAGCATGGCCTGGGCTCCGGTCGGCGCGGCGACGAGAAGCGCGAACCGACCGTCGTAGTGATGGTTATCGGAGATCACCGCAAACTGCTTCTTGCCGGCGAAGAAGCACGGCGCGCCATGGCTCGGCCGCTCGGTCACACCCGGAAACGACAGGCACAGCTTCTGAATCTTCTTGAAGACGCCAGGCTTCGCGAGCGACGGCGGAGGAACCCACGGAGCTTTCGCCATGGTCACTTGCCTCCGAGGACCGCGGCCTGGCCGGGGTAGCTCAGCCCCGCCGGTCCGTGCCAGGGCAGGATCTCGGGCACGAGCCGCTGGATCGAGATCGCAGGATCGTCCTGGATCACGAGGCACGCAGGGAGCTTCATGACTCACACACTACCCAACCGGGGAGCTGCGCGGGCCCTCTCTGCATCGCATGCTGGATCGTATGAGCCACCAGCTGAACCAGGTGCTCCAGCGAAAGCGAGATCGCGAGCGGCTCGCGGCGCTGCTTCCCGGCGGCTCGCGCGAGCGACCGATCATCGTCAGCTCCGCCGCCGTGATCGAGCCGCGGGCAGTGCGGACGCCGTGCTTGCACTGCGGCGGCGAGTACCGGATCCACGAGCACGAGCGCGCAGCGTCCAGCGTCCGCCGCGTCGATGTCGGCTGCCGCCAGTGCAGCGCTCCTCGCTCGATCTGGTTCCGCCTCGTTCCTCACGAACTCAACTGATCCGGTACCATCCGGAGCGTGACACAGTCGGGTCCGGTCGAGAAGGAGGTCCAGGCCTGGCTTGACACGATCGATGCCAGCGGCGCGCAGACGATCCAGACGATGCCGGCTGCGACGATCGTCCCGTCGAACCGCGAGCTCAGCACCCAGCGCGCCGCGGCGTTCCTGGCGCAGCTCGCAGAGCGTGGCCGCCCCGTCGAGCTACGCACCGGCAAGGTGATCGGTGAAGGCGGAATGGGGATCGTGCGCGAAGCCGAACAGGTCGCGCTCGGACGTATCGTTGCGATCAAGACGCTGAAGGCGGGGCGCGCGGATCCGCGCGGCGCGAGTGACCTCTTGCGCGAGGCGTGGGTCACCGGCGCGCTCGAGCATCCGAACATCGTCCCGGTCCATCACCTCGAGATCGACGAAGCACTGTTACCGCTCCTGATCCTGAAGCGCATCGACGGAGTCGAGTGGAGTGCGTTGTGCAATGACGCTGCCGAGGTTCAGCGTCGGTTCGGTGCGACGGATCTGCTGGCGTGGAACCTAGGGATCCTGAACCAGGCGCTCAACGCGCTGCGCTTCGCCCACGCGCGCGGCGTGATCCACCGCGATCTCAAACCCAGTAACGTGATGATCGGCAACTTCGGCGAGGTCTATCTCCTCGACTGGGGGATCGCAGTCGCCACGCGGGACGACGGGACGCAGCGGTTCCCGCTCGCGAGCGAGGCGACCGAGCTCGCGGGCACTCCCAACTACATGGCACCGGAGATGCTCGGTCGCGGTGACGGCCCCGGGCTGTCCGAACGCACCGATATCTATCTTGCCGGCGCGGTGCTCTACGAGCT
>JACCQV010000303.1 GCA_013813945.1 Deltaproteobacteria bacterium
CGATCGAGACGATCGCGCGGCTGCTTGTCGGTACGCGGCGGCCGATGCCGTACATCGCCGACGCCGGGCACCGTCGCGAGATCGATCTCGCGATCGAGATCACCGACGACGAGCTCGGTGCGGTCGCTTCGAACAAGCAGTTCGGGCGGGTCTACGATCGGATCGCGGAGCTCGTCACGCAACATCGCTCGACGATCGTGTTCGTCAACACGCGGCGGCTGGTGGAGCGCGCCGCGGCAGCGCTCGAGCAGCGGCTCGGCGAGGAGCACGTGGTCGCGCATCACGGCTCGATGTCGCGCGCGCTACGCCTCGCGGCTGAGCAGAAGCTCAAGCTCGGTCAGGACAAGTGTGCCGTGGCGACGGCGTCTCTCGAGCTCGGCATCGACGTCGGCACCGTCGATCTCGTGGTCCAGCTCGGGTCGCCGCGGTCGATCGCGACGTTGCTCCAGCGCGTCGGCCGCTCGGGTCACACCCTCGGCGGTACGCCGAAGGGTCGGATGTTCGCGCTCACACGCGATCAGCTGGTGGAATGCGCATCGCTCGTGCGCGGCGTCCGTCACGGCAACCTCGATACGATCACGTTGCGCGATGCGCCGCTCGACATCCTCGCGCAGCAGATCGTGGCGATCTGCTCGGGCGAAGAGCTCGACGAGGCGGAGCTCGGTGCGCTGATTCGCGGCGCTGCGCCGTACGCGAACCTCGGCGATGACAAGCTCGAGCAGATCCTCGAGATGCTGTCGGAAGGAGTATCGGCGCGGCGCGGGCGCGTCGGTGCGCACATCCATCGCGATCGGGTCGCCGGCAAGCTGCGCGGCAGGCGTGGTGCACGGCTCGCTGCGATCATGTGCGGCGGCGCGATCCCGGACAACAACAACTACGCGGTCGTCCAGTGGCCCGAGGAGACCAAGGTCGGCGAGGTCGATGAGGACTTCGCGATCGACAGCTCGGCCGGCGACATCTTCCAGCTCGGCAACACCGCATGGCGGATCCGCCGGATCGAATCAGGCAAGGTCTACGTCGAGGATGCCAAGGGCATGCCGCCGACGATTCCGTTCTGGTTCGGCGAGGCACCGGCGCGGACGCGCGAGCTGTCGGACGAGGTCAGCAAGCTGCGCGGCGAGATCTGCCGCCGGCTCGGCGAGGGGATGGATCTCGACGCGATCGCCGTCTGGCTCGCGGCGGAGACCAGCATGTCATCGCGCGCGGCGCAGCAGCTCGTCGCCTATCTCGCGGCTTCCCGGACGGCGCTCGGTGCGTTGCCGCGCAAGGACCTGCTCGTCGCGGAGCGGTTCTTCGACGAGGGCGGCGGGATGCAGCTCGTGATCCATGCGCCGCTCGGTGGCCGCATCAACCGGGCGTGGGGCCTCGCTCTGCGCAAGAAGTTCTGCGTGACGTTCGACTTCGAGCTCCAGGCAGCAGCGACCGACGATGGAATCGTCATCTCGCTCGGCCAGCCGCACAGCTTTCCGCTCGACAGCGTGTTCGGGTACGTGACCTCGCAAGGAGCCGAGGACACGCTGGTCCAGGCGCTGCTCGATCGACCGATGTTCGAGATCCGCTGGCGCTGGAACGTCACACGCTCGTTGACCGTGCTGCGCCGACGCGGCGGCAAGAAGGTTCCGCCCCACCTCGTGAAGATGCGCGCGGCCGACACCCTGTCCGTGGTGTTTCCGCACGCGGTCGCCTGCGGCGAGAACATCACCGGACCGCGCGAGATCCCGGATCACCCGCTCGTGTTCGAGACGATCCGCGACTGCCTGGTCGAGGCGATGGACCTCGAAGGCCTGCGCGGGATGATCGAGAAGCTCGAGAGTGGCGAGATCCAGGTGCTCGCGAAGGATACGGTCGAGCCGAGCCCGCTCTCGCACGAGCTGCTCAATGCGAACCCGTATGCATTCCTCGATGACGCTCCGCTCGAGGAGCGCCGCACGCGCGCGGTCTCGTTGCGCCGTGGGCTACCGCAGACCGTCTCGAGCTCGGGGATCGACGACGTCGGAGCCCTCGACGAGGCCGCGATCGCGGCCGCAAGCGAGGAGGTCACGCCGGTCGTGCGCGACGTCGACGAGCTGCACGATGCACTGCTGGCGCTCTGGCTGGTGCCGGAGCCTCTCGGGATCCGACTCGCGCCCGGGGCACAGGACTGGTTCGAGGCGCTGACCTCGACGGGGCGCGCGTGCCGCGTCCGCTGGGAGCTCGGTGATCGCGTGTACGCGGCCTGGGTCGCGACAGAACGGCTCGGAGCCCTGCGCACGATCCTGGGAGCGAATGAACCCGGCGCCGCGCCGATCGCGACCGAGTGCGCGGCGACGCCGGCGCTCGCGTCACCGACCCGGGTGCTTCCTTCGTCGGTCGAGTGCGTACCCTTCATCGCGACGCCGTCGTGGTCCAAGCCGATCGATCGTGAGACCGCGATCCTGCGAACGATCGGCGCGCACCTCGATCACCGCGGCCCGGTGTCGGCGCGATCCATGTCGGTCGAGCTCGGGCTGACTGCCGAGTCGGTGCTCGGTGCGCTGCTCGCACTCGAAGGAGACGGCGCGATCCTGCGTGGATCGTTCACCGCTGCGTCGGCGGCCGCGAATGCCGCTCGCGGCGTGACCACGGTGCGCGCTGCACTCGCGGCCGCGGATAACAGCGCACTGCTCTTCGATCTCGAGTGGTGCAACCGCCGTGTCCTCGCGCGGATCCATCGCCTGACCCTGGCGCGGCTGCGCAAGGAGATCGAGCCCGTCGGTGCCGCAGCACTGATGCGGTTCCTGCTGCGCTGGCAGCGCGTCGCGCGGAACTCGCAGGTGATCGGTGCGGAGGGTCTCGCCCGGATCATCGAACAGCTGCAGGGCTTCGAGACGGCGGCCGGCGCGTGGGAGCGCGAGGTCCTGCCCGCACGCCTCCATGGGTATGATCAGACCTGGCTCGATCAGCTGTGCCTCGGCGGTCAGGTCGTGTGGTGCCGGCTCAGCCCACGTGCGAACGCGGTCGCCGAGCCCGATCCCGAGCCGGTCCACGTACGCGCGCAGCTCACGAAGCGGGTGAAGCCGAAGCACTACGATCCGACGTCGCCGTACAACCTCGCCGAGGCTGCCGCGGAGCTCGCGAGCCGCTCCGGCGCGACGCGCGAGGAGATCGCGGCGGCGGCGGCGACGGCGATCGCGGGCAAGCGAACACCAGGGTTCGGGGAGCAGATCATCGCGCAGCTCGTCACGACGTCGACCGTGATGCGTCGGGAGGGGATCATCGAGGCACTCGACCCGCGTGGTTCGCTCGATTCGCGTGGTTCGAAGCCGGCGATCGCGCGCGGTTCGCTTCCGGAGATCATCGCTCCGCCTCAGGAGGTACCGGTGCGGCGCACCGCACCCTCCCGCTCCGCTCCGCTCGCGCTCATGTTGCGTCGCGATGCGAGCTGGCTGCGCGGCGCGGCGGCGATCTCGCAGACCGATCAGCCGACCCTCGGCCCGCTGGCCGAGCGGGTCCGCGAGGTGCTCGCGACGCAGGGCGCGTCATTCCTGTCGGACCTCGTCAGCGGGATGGATATGGCGCCGGCCGATATCGAGGATGCGCTGTGGGAGCTCGTCGGTGCGGGCATCGCGACCGCCGATGGATTCGCGAGCCTGCGCGTGCTGGTCGATCGCAAGCGCGGCGAGGTCAAGAGCCTGTTCGATCGTGCCGTCGCCGCGAATGACCTGCCACCGGTTCGCAAGTGGCAGGACGCGATCAAGCGAGCACGCCAGCGCGATCATCACCGGCCGAGCCACGCACTCCGCTCGCTGCCGACTGCGGCGGGGCGGTGGTCCCTCCTCCCGGCGACCTCGGCAACTGCGATCGACGCAGAGGCGTCCGCGCGGCAGCTCCTCCACCGCTACGGTGTCGTGTTCCGCGATCTCCTGGCGCGCGAGTCCAGCCTCCCACCATGGCGCGATCTGCTGGTTGCGCTGCGTCGGCTCGAGGCGCGCGGCGAGATCCGCGGAGGCCGCTTCGTCAACGGTTTTGTCGGAGAGCAGTTCGCGTTGCCCGAGGCGCTCGACGAGCTCCGTGCCGTGCGCAATCCTGGGTCCGGCATGGACGTCGCGCGGATCGCCGCGACCGATCCGCTGAACCTCGTCGGCATCCTGTCACCGGGGCCACGTGTGTCGGCCGTCGTCGGAAATGCCGTGCTGTTCCTCGACGGGCAAGCCGTGGCCTCGGTCGAGGCAGGCAACCTCGTGCTCCGTGCTCCGCTGCCGCCCGGCGCCCGCGTCGACGACGACCTCACCTACCATCCGCCTCCGCGCCCGGTGCAGATCGCACCGCAGGCCGCGCTGCCGCTGTAATCTCCGCTCGTGACCACCGGGATCAAAGCGCTGCTGTCGACGTGGCAGGGACGCTTCATCGCCGTGTTCGTGCTCGTGCAGCTGCTCTTGCCCCTGCACTACTACCTCGCGCGCAAGGATCACCATGACGAGCGATTCGCGTGGCGGATGTTCTCGCCAATGCGAATGGCGCGATGCGCGACCACCGTCGCGATCGACGACAAGCCGGCGAACCTCGGCGGCGAGTTCCACGAGGCGTGGCTCGAGATCGCGTCACGCGGCAGGTTCAGCGTGCTCGAGGCGATGGGTGCCAGGCTGTGCACGAAGTATCCGAAGTCGAAGGTGCGCCTGTCGATCCAGTGCACGTACCTCGATCGCGAACCGCAGACCTTCGGCGGCTATGACATGTGCACCGTGCCCTATCTCTGATCATGGCGAAGCAGGGCAACCGATCGAACGCTGAGTCACGGCAGGCGCGCCGCGCCGAGGCACGCAAGGCCGAGCGCAGCGGTGGTGAAGCGCCGGCCGCTCGAGTGCCGGCGAAGCCGACGTCCGAACCAATCCCCGAGCCGAAGTTCTGGTTCGGGTTCGAGGTGTCGTGGGCCAAGCTCGTGCTCGCACGCTTCGTGATCTTCACCGTGCTCGCGATCGACTCGGTGCTGCAGATCAGCCATGCGCCCCGCTACGGCGCCGGCGGCTTCAACGTCGCCCAGGTTCCCGGCCTCGACGCCATCGGCCCCGGGCGCCTCGGCTTCGAGGTCGGTCAGCTCGTCTGCGCCTACGTGTTCATTCTCGTGGCGTTCGGCGTCGCGACCAGGTTTCTCATCCCGATCGGCGCCGCGATCTATGGCTGGCTCTATTTCGGCAGCCAGCTCGATTCGTACCAGCATCACTACCTGGTCGTTCTCGTGCTCTTGATCGCGTGCTTCATCCCGTGGCAGCGGCCCGACGGTGCCGAGCCGGCGACGCGGATCCGGACGTGGGGCGTCCGCCTCCTGCTCGTGCAGCTCGGGATCCTCTACGTGTGGGCGGCGATCTCGAAGATGTCGCCGGCGTGGCTCGATGGCCGCACCATCACGGGCCAGATCACGGGACCGCTGCGGTCGGTCATCGAGGACTCCGTTGGATTCAAGACCGCTGCGCGGTTTGCGCTGCTCACCGAGCTCGTGCTCGCGGTCGTCGTGTGGATGCGTCCCGCGTGGTTCATTGCCCTGCCGGTTGGCCTCGCCTTCCACGTCGGGATCCTCGCGAGCGGCCTCGAGATCGGTCTGTTCGCGTACCTGATGCTCGCGTTCTACGTGTTCGTGATTCCGGACCGCGCGCTGGTGTGGCTCGCAACCCGCGCTCCACTGCGCGGTGCACGCTGGGCGATCCGGGCGGCACGCATCTCGAACCCCGTCGCCGCGGCCAGCGCGGTCCTGCTCGCGGTGACGCTCGGCGTCCTGCTTGCGCGGTTCACGCGCTTCGAGTCTGCGTTCGAGATCGCGATCGTGCTTTCGGTCGTGCCGATCACCCTGCTCATCGGGTCGCGTCTTCGCGGGGGAACGTTCGTCGTTCCGTGGCTCGCACTCGCGCACGTGGTCGCGATCGCGCTGTGGCTCGTGCTCGATCGCACCACAACCACCGCGATCGACTACTACCGGTTCTGGGGCGGCAACGCGCGCCGCCTCGGTGAACCTGCGGTGGCCGAGGCCGCATATCGCCGACTCACCGAGATCGCACCAAACGAGCCGAACGGCCACTTCCAGCTCGGGCGCATCCTCATCGACGGCCCCGACGAGGATGCAGGCCTGCGCGAGCTTCGGGAGGCCCAGCGGCTGGAGCCGCGGCGTGCGCGTGCGTGGATCGCGGAGGCACAGTGGCTCGCCCGGAAGGGCCGCACCGCCGAGGCGATCGAGAAGGCGCAGGAAGCCGTTCTCTCCGAACCGACGCACCCGTCCGCGCGCGAGCTGCTCGACACGTTGAGCGGCAAGAAGTCAGCGTCCCCCGCGGCACCCGCACGCGACGACGATGGGGAGTGACCATGGCGATTGAGCGGCAGCGCCGTGCCGATCGGATCGCGGCAATTCTCGACGAGCACTTCCCGGCTCCTCCGGTACCGCTCGATCACGGCAATCCGTTTCAGTTGCTGGTCGCCGTGATCCTGTCGGCGCAGTGCACCGACGCTCGCGTCAATCTCGTCACTCCTGCCCTGTTCGCGAAGGCGCCGGATGCGCATGCGATGGCGAAGCTGACGGCCGCCGAGATCCTGCCGTTGATCCGGACGTGCGGCCTCGCACCGGGCAAGGCGAAGGCGCTCGCGGCGATGAGCCGGATCCTCGTCGAGGAACATGGTGGTGAGGTGCCTGCGGACCTCGAGGCGCTCGAGCGACTACCCGGGGTCGGGCACAAGACGGCGAGCGTCGTGATGGTGCAGGCATTCGGGCGGCCGGCCTTCCCCGTCGACACGCATATCCATCGGCTTGCCGGTCGCTGGCAGCTGTCGAAGGCGCGCACGGTCGAGGAGGTCGAGCGTGACCTCAAGGCGCTGTTCCCGGAGGACCGCTGGCATCTCCTGCATCTGCAGCTGATCTACTTCGGCCGCGCGAGCTGTCCCGCGAAGGGTCACGTCCCGAAGGCATGTCCGATCTGCAGCTGGGCGATGACGGCGAGTCGCGCCCGCGCCGAGCAGCGCCAGGGAATCAGCAAGCCGATTCGGCCGACGCGGCGGAAGTCTTCGCGTCGAAGCCGCTGATCTTGTAGCGGGACGGACCACGCGCGGAACCCGTGCAGCGGTTCCAGTTAGTTACGGAATTTCTCGAAACAAAGGCTTGCGCCCGAGCCGCGGAATGAATATTCATTCCCAGTACCGATGTCGCCGCCGCCGAACCCCAGCCAGCCGCCCGCCCGGGCGAGCCAGCCGAATCTGGCGAAGCGCGGAGACAAGCGAGTCGTCACCGACAAGCGCGAAGCCATCCTCGATGCAGCTCTCGAGCTGTTCGTCGAGCGTGGCTTCTTCGGCACTGCGGTCCCGGAGATCGCAGACCGCGCGGGCGTTGGCGCCGGAACGATCTATCGCTACTTCGAGTCCAAGGAAGCTCTCGTCAACGCGATCTATCGCGAGCAGAAGACGCACTGGGGAAAGCTGGTTCTCGCCGATTTTCCCGTCGCTGCGCCGACCCGCGAGCAGTTCCGCCTGCTGTGGATGCGGATGGCGCAGTGGGCCACCGAGAACCCCAAGGCGTTCATCTTCATGGAGCTCCATCACCACCAGCGGTACCTCGACGATCAGAGTCGGGCGCTGGAGGAGCGGATGCTCGGTCTATTCACCGCGGTCGTTGTCAGTGCCCAGGCGCGCCGCGAGCTCAAGGCGGGTCCTCCGCAGCTGCTCATGGGCATCGTGATGGGCGCGTTCGTCGGCGTGATCCGGAGCTGCGTGGAGATCGACCAGTCGCTCGACAGTGCGGACTGGAAGCTCGCCGAGCAGATGCTCTGGGAAGCCCTGCGCGCCTGAACCGTATCGCCGGTTTTCACGTGGGAAACCTCGTAGTTGCTTTGTTTTATCTCGGAATGAACATTCATTCCCCAACGTCCTCCAGGAGCCTTTTGATCATGTCGAACACGTCCAAGATCGTCCTCATCACGGGAGCCACCGCGGGTATCGGCCGGATGTGTGCCCTCCATCTCGCGCAGCAGGGTCATCACGTCATCGCGACCGGTCGCAAGGTTCCCGAGCTCGCGAAGCTCCAGGAGGAGGCCGCCGGTCTCAAGCTCGACACGCTGGTGCTCGACGTGACCTCGGCGGCATCGATCGCGACCGCCGTGGAAGAAGTCGCGCGGCTCACGAACGGCCATGGTC
>JACCQV010000991.1 GCA_013813945.1 Deltaproteobacteria bacterium
CGTCTGCCTGTGGCAGTACAACGTCGCCCACGCGATGCTGTCGATGCCGGGCGCGGGGAACGGCGACAAGGTCAAGGAGATCGAGAACCTCGTCCGCCTGTGGGGCGCGCTCAAGGGCAAGAAGGTCCTCCCCGCGTCCGAGGCGTCGGAGTGCCATGACAACGCAGCCGCGATGTCCGGCGAGCTCGCTCGCGCGTACCACTCGGAGTCGGCGAAGACCAAGAACCCGGAGACGCTCGCGTACGCCGAGAAGCTCTACAAGGTCTACCTCGACGTCTTCCCCGAGGCGCCTGACTACGCGCAGACGCAGTACTTCTACTCGGAGCTGATCTGGTCGCGTGCGGAGAGCGAGAAGAACCCGCGCCTCCAGACCGAGCTCTGGGAGAACGCGGCCGTCGCGTTCACCGACGTCGTCAAGACCGGCAAGGTCGAGGCGAAGCTGATGAAGGAAGCCGCGTATGCCGCGGTGCTCGGCTGGAAGAACGCGCTCAACGTCGACCCGCGCGCCAAGGGCCAGGCCGACAAGGTCGACGATCCGACCAAGGACTACGCCAAGGTTCCTGAGCCCAAGCCGATCCCGCCGCGCGAGGAGAAGATGCTCGCCGCGTTCGACATCTACATCAACTACATCAAGGACGTGAAGGACGACGAGCTCGTCGGCATGAAGTTCCTCAAGGCGAACATCTATCGCCGCTACAACCAGTTCGACAAGGCGATCCCCTTGTTCATGGAGATCATCGACAAGCACCGCCAGCACGAGACGGCGGAGTACTCGGCGAACCTGCTCCTCGATACCTACAACCGCACCAAGAACTACGAAGCGATGCTCGCCCTCGCGGACAAGCTCGCGAAGGATCCCAAGTTTCTCGAAGGACGAGACGACCTGAAGGAAACCGTCACCAAGATTCAGATGGTGGCAGCGCGCAAGGCCGCTGAAGAGGCCGAGAAAAAGATGCGCGCCAAGATCGCCGAGCTCAAGGGGTCCAAGGACTACGGCATGCTCGTCGAGTGCGGCAACATGTACCTCGAGATCTACAACAAGAACCCCGAGGCCAAGGACAACGACGAGGTGCTCTACAACGCCGGCGTTTGCTTCGAGGACGGCCGCTCGATCGGCGCCGCGATCCAGGCGTTCAACCTGCTGCAGAAGTACTATCCAGCATCGAAGCTGACCGCGAAGGCGATCGCTCGGATCGGCAAGTCGTATGGCGACATCGCGTTCTACGACAAGGCGAGCGAGAAGCTCGAGGAGTACGCGAAGAAGTACGCCGGCGAGAAGGATGCGTACGACGCGATGAGCGACGCAGTGTTCTACCGCAAGGGGCTCGGCGACGACGCGAAGGCGATCGAGAACACGAAGTACTTCATCAAGACGTTCGGCGCGAAGAAGCCCAAGGAGGCCGCCAACGCGGCGTTCTCGCTGACCTCGGTGTACGAGAAGGGGCCGGATCCAGACGAGGTCATCAAGTACCTCCGCGGCTACATTCGTACGTACGGCGCGAAGGGCGGCGATGATCGCCTCGTGATCGCGCACGCCAAGATCGGCCAGATCCTGTGGACGCAGAGTTGCCCGGTCAAGCAGGTCGATGGCTCGTGCGTGAAGATCGTCCGCGAGCGCGCGATCAACACGAAGAAGAAGAAGGGCGGCAAGCGCGCCAAGACGAACGACCAGCCGCTGCAGTGCGGCGCCGACTCGAAGATCAAGCTGACGGTCGTCAAGCGTGACGAGCGCAAGCTCAAGGAAGCGATGCAGGCCTATGCTGCAGCGGCCAAGGCGTTCGAGAAGGTCAGCGGCAAGACCGGCGGCGACGAGGGCGGTGCCCGCTACTATTACGGCCTCGCGAAGGTCGCAGATGCGGACAAGGACTTCGAGGCGTACCTCTCGCTCGGCTTCCCGCAGAACCTCAACTTCGATCCGGACCCGAAGAAGAAGGCGATCAAGGAGAAGAGCCTGAAGCGGTTCAACGACTGGGTCGAGGAGAAGAAGAAGGTCGGCGGCAGCGCCACCAAGAAGTACGAGGGCGTGCTCGGCATCAAGGACGCCGCGAACTCGATCACCGCGGCGGCGCGCCTCGGCCAGATCTCGCAGAACTTCTCCGACGCACTGTTCACGGCGCAGATCCCACAGGACGTCCGCACCGGCGAGTTCGCGGACGAGAAGGTCGAGGCGTTCTGTGACGCCATGACCACCGTCGCCGAGCCACTCGAGGCCGCGTCGCTCAACGCCTACGGAGTGTGTCTGTCCAAGTCGACCGAGCTCGGCTGGTTCAGCGACTGGTCGAAGATGTGCGAGCGCGAGCTCGGACAGATCAAGCCGGAAGACTACCCGACCGCTGCGGAGCTCCGTGGCCAACCGACGCTACTTGCACCGGTGATCGCGGTCGAACCGCCCATCGCGAAGCTCGAAGGGAAAGCACCATGACCATGCGTACCAATCACCTCATCGGCGCAGCACTGCTGGCTGCGAGCTTGCTGGCGTGCGGCGGATCTTCCAAGTCGTCCGGCCTCGCCAAGGGCGGCGGCGTGCCCCCTCCTCCCCCGAACGTCGGCGGCGGTACGGGGCCAGCGACGCCCGGGGCGCCCGAGAAGCGCGAGATCTCCGCCGACGCCCGCGGCGACTACGACTCCGCGATGTCGTACTTCGCGCAGAACGACAAGGGCTCGTGGAATGAGTCGGCGTGCCGCAGCGCAGCTGACAAGTTCCAGTCCGTCGCTCGATCGCACACGGGGCTCGTCGAGGCGCAGTTCATGGTCGGCCTGTCCTACCACCGCTGCAACCTCGTCCAGGATGCCGAGGCGGCGTACCAGGTGGCGTCGCGCATGAAGGGTGACCCCACGAAGATCGCGATGGCGCTGTCGAACCTCGGCGAGATCTACTATCGCGCGGGCAAGATCGACGGGGCGAAGACGTACTGGGAGAGCGCGGTCAAGGCGAACGGCAAGCTCGTCGCGGCGCGCATCAACCTCGCGACGCTCGCGCTCGAAGAGATGCGCAAGATCGGGGACAAGAACCCGAAGTGGAAGACGCTGGAGGAAGACGCTCGCTTCAACCTGTCCAACGTGCTCGGCGTCGACTCCGACAACGTGACCGCCTACAGCGTGTACGGCCTGATCTACATGGAGGGGTTCAAGAAGAACAAGAACCGCCTCGATCTCGC
>JACCQV010000363.1 GCA_013813945.1 Deltaproteobacteria bacterium
AGCGTCTGGAAATGGAACATCGACCCGGTATCGGCCGGTGGCTCGGCCGGTTGCCTCGGAGTCGCCTACGCAGACGCCTACGCCTACGCCTACGAGGTCAACACAAGCGATCCCTGGGGTTAGACCAGTGTCTTGAGCTCTGCGAGCAGCGCGAGCGCCTCGAGCGGCGTGGTGCGCTCGACGTCGATCCCGAGCAGGCGCGAGCGCAACGGCGACGGCTCGGCCGATGGCAACAGCGTCAGCTGCGGCGAGGTTCCCAGACCGACTGCGTGCGATCCGGTCTCGAGCTGACTCATGATCGTGCGCGACCGCGCGATCACCGACTTCGGCAGCCCCGCGAGCCGGGCGACATCGATGCCGTAGCTCTTGTTCGCTCCGCCGGCGACGACGCGCCGGAGAAACACGATCTCGCCCTTGTGCTCGCGCACCGCGACCGAGACGTTGCGCACACGCGGTCGACTATCCGCGAGCGAAACGAGCTCGTGATAGTGCGTCGCGAACAGCGTCCGCGCTCCGATCGAATCGTGGAGATACTCGGCGACTGCCCACGCGATCGAGACGCCGTCGAACGTCGACGTGCCGCGCCCGACCTCGTCGAGGATCACCAGCGAGCGCCGCGTCGACGTTGACAGAATCGATGCGGTCTCGCGCATCTCCACCATGAACGTGGAATCGCCACGCGACAGGTTGTCCGCGGCACCGACGCGCGTGAAGACGCGATCGCAGATCCCGATCGTGGCGGCCTTCGCCGGGACGAAGCTGCCGATCTGCGCGAGCAGGACGATCTGCGCGACCTGGCGCATGTACGTCGACTTGCCTGCCATGTTCGGGCCGGTGATCAGCACCAGCTGCTCGGCGTCCGGATCGAGCCGGCAATCATTCGGCACGAACGTGCCGGCAGGCAGCATCGCCTCGATCACGGGATGCCGGCCGTCGGTGATCTCGAGCGCGAAGCCGTCATCGACCGTCGGCCGGCAATAGCCGCGACGCGCGGCGACCTCGGCGAGCGAGGCGCATGCATCGAGGATCGCGAGCGCCGCGCCGGCCGCCGACACCTCGCGCGCCACGTCCGCGACCGCAGTGACCTCGGCGCGGAACAGCTCCGCCTCGCGCGCGGCGAGTGTCTCCTCGGCCGTCAGCACGCGGCGCTCGAGCTCGGCGAGCTCGGAGGTGACGTAGCGCTCACCGGTCGCGACCGTCTGCTTGCGGACGTAGCTCGCCGGCACCTTCTGGAGCTGGCTCTTCGTGATCTCGATGTAGTAGCCGAACACGCGGTTGTACCGAACCTTGAGGTTCGCGATGCCGCTTGCCTTCTGCTCGCGCAGCTCGATCGCGAGGATCTCGTCCTTGCCACCGTCGGCGAGGCGCCGGCACTCGTCGACCGCCGGATCGTAGCCGGCGCGGATCACCCCGCCATCCTTGAGGAGCGCGGGACACTCGTCGACGAGCGCGGCACCGAGCCGCGCCGCGATCGTGGGCAGCGCCGCATCCGCACACGCGGCGAGATCGAGCAAGGCCGGCAGCTCGGCGAGCTTGTTGTCACGCCCCGACGCGACGAGCGCGATCAGCTCTGGCAACTGGTTGAGCGCCTCGCGCAGCCGGCCGAGATCGCGCGGCGTGGCGACGCCGAGGGTCGCCTTGCCGGCGAGCCGTTCGAGATCGGCGCTCCGGGACAGCGACCGGCGGATCGTCTCCAGCAATGCGGGCCGCTCGACGAGCCACGCGACCGCGTCCTGCCGGCGGCGGATCTTCTCGACGTCGATCAGCGGATACAGCATCCACCGGCGCAGCAGCCGACCACCCGGTGCGGTCGCAGTCGCATCGATCACGTCGAGCAGCGAGCCCTGCTTGTGGCGCCCGATCAGCGTCTCGACCAGCTCGAGGTTCGCGATCGCGGCCTCGTCGAGCACGACGCTGTCGCCCGGTTGATAGAGCTGGAGGCGCGCGATCGGCAAGGTCCCGGTCGGCTGCGTGCTGCGGGCATACGCGACGACCGCAGCTGCGGCACGGATCGCGAGGTCGCGGTTCGCGAGGGCGGCCGGCGACTCGACCACGACCAGCGCACCGAGCTCGCGGCGCGCGCCTGCTTCGTCGGGCACCGGCGCCGCATTCCACGGCACCCGCGATCGCGTGCGAACGGTCGCGAGCTGCTGGGCCTTGACCGAGTCGCCGAGAAACTCCGGCGCGACGATCACCTCGCGCGGCGCGACCCGCATCAGCTCGTCGATCAAGGTCGGCGCGGTGAGGACGGTCGAGGCGAGCTCGCCGGTCGTGGCATCGAGGTGTGCGACGCCGACCATCCCGGAGTCCTTCGCGCCCGGAACGATCGCCATCACGTAGCGCGCACGCTTGGGCTCGAGGACGTCGTCATCGAGCACGATCCCCGGCGTCACGATCCGGACGACCTCGCGGCGAACCAGCCCCTTCGCCTGCTTGGGATCTTCGGTCTGCTCGGCGATCACGACCTTGTGCCCGAGCTCGGTCAGCTTCGCGATGTAGCCGCGGATCGCGTGGTACGGGACGCCGCACATCGGCACCGCGTCGGGCTTGCCCTTGTCACGGGACGTCAGGGTCAGATCGAGCGCGCGCGCCGCGATCACGGCGTCCTCGAAGAAGACTTCGTAAAAGTCACCGCACCGGAACAGCAGGATCCCGTCCGGGTGCTTGTCCTTGAGGTCGAGGAACTGCCGCATCAGCGGCGTCTCGGACGGAGCTCGACTCACCGAGCAGGCCTATCACGGCCCCCTGACAGCGGCTGGCGAAACACGGGGTCGCGGGTTGTCGCGAACCCAGGTCTCGGCTTCGAGGAGCGAATCGGGATCGAGCTTGGCGAGCACGCGCCGCGCCGTGACGACGAGCTCGCGAGCGCGGTTCGCGTCACGGCCGGTCTCCGCAAGAGTGACGCCGAGCCACAGCTGCGAGCGGGCCAACATCGCTGGGTCCTGCGTTGGCGTTTCGCTCAGCTCGCTGACCAGCGACTCCAGGACCGCGATGCTCGCTTCGAGATCGCGACCGCCGCGATGCGCCTCGGCTAGCAGGTAGCGGCCCCGGCGTGCGTTTGGCGTGTGTTCGCCATGATGTAGACGCTCGATCTCGAGAGCAGATGCGAGCTGTGCGCTGGCCTCGGCGAACCGTCCGAGCTCGAGCAAGACGTCGGCGTGCTCCACGTGATAC
>JACCQV010000366.1 GCA_013813945.1 Deltaproteobacteria bacterium
GCGCAGTAGAGGACCACGGGCGTCTCGCGATCCATCACCGCCTTCTCGATCCGCAGCTCGAGGAAACCGCGCGGGATGTGCACCGCACCGGGTATGACACCCTGCGCATGTTCGTCCGCTTCGCGGACATCGATCACAGCAGACGGCTTGCCGGCGGTCAGCTCGGCGGCTAGCGCCTGCGGGTCGATCTCGGGGGTCTTCGCTCGGAGGTCACGGAGCAGCGTGTCAAAGGTCGGCACCCGTGGAGATTGCCATGACCCTCACGTGAGGGTAAGGTGCTCGTCCAGGAGTCGTAAATGTCTGACCTAACTACTGCCGCCCACGACCACGACCACTCGGCCCCTCCGCAGGGTCCGGAGTCCATGGTGTTGATCACCCCCACGGCGGCCACCAAGATCACCGAGATCCGCGGCGCCGAGGGCATCGAGCCCACCATGGCGCTTCGCCTCCGCGTGGTCGGCGGCGGCTGTGCCGGCTTCTCGTACGACCTCTACTTCGACGAGAGCACCGAGGTGGATCGCCAGCTCGAGATCGCCGGCGTGAAAGTCGTCGTCGACGAGATGAGCCTGATGTACCTCGTCGGCGTCGAGATCGATTACGTCGAAGGTCTCCAGGGCGCCGGCTTCAAGTTCAATAATCCGAACGTGAAGTCCACCTGTGGCTGCGGTTCCTCGTTCTCCGTCTGAGCAACGACTAGCGCTGACCCATCGGCTGCTGAGCCGCCTCGCGGCAATCGCGAATCTGGACGGCCGCGAACGCGAGGCCCATGAGCACGGCGACGATGCCGAGCGCCATGCCGAGTCCGCCGGGCACTGCCCGGCGCCGTCCGCCGCGACTGCGCCGCTGGAGTCTTCGATCTTTCATGCGCGTCATGACGTGAGCACCTGCATGCCTCGAGCCTCGCACGTGCGTCGTTCCAGCCGTGGGGTTATGGTGCAGACCGTCGTGAGGATCTGACCGTGAAGGACATCGCAGTCACTCTCGAGCGAGAGCTCGGTGCCGCCGCGATCGTAGGCCCCGGGCACGAGCGGCTCGACGACTACGGGCGCGACGAGAGCCCGCTGTTGCCGCCGGGCATGCCGCTGGAGTATCCGCCGGCGTGCGCGGTGCTCGTCGAGTCCACCGAGCAGGCAGCGGCCGTGCTCCGGATCTGCCTCGAGCACAAGGTTCCGGTCACGCCGCGCGGCGCGGGTAGCGGGATGTGCGGAGGTGCCTTGCCGATCGATGGCGGGGTCGTGCTGTCGACCGAGAGGATGCAGCGGATTCTCGAGATCGATCCCGCGGATCTCATCGCGGTGGTCCAGCCCGGCGTGATCACCGGGGTGCTGCAGACCGAGGTCGAAGCGCAGGGTCTGTTCTATCCCCCCGACCCGGCGTCGCTCGAGTTCTGCTCGATCGGAGGCAACGCCGCGACGAACGCGGGAGGACCGCGCGCGTTCAAGTACGGCGTCACGCGCGAGTACATCCTCGGCCTCCAGGTCGCGCTGATGGGCGGCGAGGTGCTGCGCTGCGGTCGACGCACCGCGAAGGGGGTCACCGGGTACGATCTCGTCGCGGGGTTCATCGGCACCGAGGGCACGTTCGGCGTGATCACGGAGCTCGTGATCCGCCTGTTGCCAAAGCCGCCCGCCGCGGCGACCGTGCTCGGTGTGTTCGCCGACGTCGCTGCCGCGGGCTCCGCGATCACGATGCTGCTCCGTGATGGGCTGCGGCCGCGCGTGCTCGAGCTCGCCGACAAGAGCTCGATCGATCACATCCGCGGCAAGAGCCGCTATCGCTTCCCCGACGCGGCTGGCGCGATCGTCCTCATCGAGGTCGACGGCGAGCCCGAGTCGATGGAGATGATGATGGAGAAGATCGGGATGCGCTGCGACGAGCTCGGCGCCCTCGATGTCCTCGCAGCCACCGAGCCCGCCGATCGTCGCGCAGTGTGGGAAGCGCGCCGCCTGATCTCGTCGTCGCTCAAGGAGGCGTACCGGATCAAGGTCAACGAGGACATCTGCGTCCCGCGCGGCAAGATCGTCGAGATGCTCGCGCGCGTGGAGGCCGTGTCCGCCGAGACGAAGATCGAGACCGCCGTGTTCGGCCACGCCGGGGACGGCAATCTTCACGTCAACTTCCTCTCGAATGACGATCCGGCTGATCCGGCCGTACGCGCTCATATCTGGGCGGCCGCCGCGCGCGTGTTCGAGCACACGGTCGCGCTCGGGGGCACGCTCTCTGGTGAGCACGGCATCGG
>JACCQV010000368.1 GCA_013813945.1 Deltaproteobacteria bacterium
GGTCAAGGTCAGCCTCGACACCCCAGAGATCGCGCTCGGGGTGAGCGAAGGGCTGCGCCGGTTGATCGATGGTGTCGCGGCTGGCAACGACGAGCTCGATCCCGACGCGCTCGAGATGATTGCTCGCGCCGCCGAGGTTGCCGCCCGGATGCGTAGCCCGGTGGATCTGTGGTTCGCGCAGAACGCGAGCTTCCGCCTGCTGCAGCGGCTTCCGGGTCTGCACGAGCGCGCAGCGGATGGCGATGCTCGAGCGATCAGGATCGTCGGGAACCTTCAGCGTCTCGCGGGCGCGCTGCGGCTCGCCGTTCCAGCCTGACGGACCTCGCCGTCGTCCAGATCAGGGAACGCGGCGCTTCAGATTCGGGTGGGGCGGCTCGCGGCGTGGCGGGGTCGGTGCGGCGGCAGCTTCGGCCTCCGCGATAGCGGCCTCGATCGCTGCCGGGTCGACCTCGCGCGCCTGGCTCCGGGCGGTCTCCGCCAGCACGGCCATCGTCATCGGATCGTCGACCGTCGCGGTCCGCGATGCCGCGAGTAGCGCGAGTGCTTCGGCTTCGGTTGCGGGGACCGGCTGCTGCCAGGTGTCGCCGGCAACCTTCTTGAGAGCCGCCAGCGTCGCGCTATCGAAGCGCAGCGTCTCGCGCGAGTGCTTCGTGTCATCGCCCGTACTCATTCCGTAGACACCCTAGCAAGTCGTCGCCGATCTGGACCGAAAACCGCGGGCTCGATACGCGACATCGAAGTCGCGGTGTTCGACCGCGGTACATCGCCCCGGCAGCAGTATCGCGTGGTTGGCTCGCTCCGTCACTCTGGCTTCCTCGTTGCACTCAACGAAGCCATGCTGCCCAACCGCTGGTCCCATCTCGCTCGCCACGGACTCCTCGGAACGACGCTTCTCGGGATGGCGGCACGACCCGCCGCGGCCGAAGACTGCGGCCACGTTGCGGACAGCACGATCGGGTTCGTGGTCGGCGTCGACGTGTCACCGCGGGCGCGCTGGTTCGGTGGCATCGAGGGCCGACGCTGCATGTCCGACAGCACGGAGCTGATGCTGCGGTTCGAGATCGGTGCAGGTTCGCCGCGCCTGATCGTCGGCGGTCGCGTGCGACCGTTCGAGAAGGATGGCGACCACGGCAATGCCGAGAGCCTCGGCCTCGAGGCCGGCGCCTTGCTCGATATGAATACGCGGCTCGGCCTCCACCTCGCCGGGACGTTCGGCGGCCACTCCGCGTACCTCGCGGCGCAGAGCGCGGTGTTCGTGACCGGATCCGATCAGCCGCGGCTCAGCGTGCTGGCGGGTCTCGCGCCCTGGACCCTGATCCGTGACGACGTCAGCGTCGAAGGGCGCCCGCTGGTCCACGAGGGTCGGCTGATCCGGCCGGCACTCGCGCTGCTGCCGTTCGCGCGTAGTGCCGAGGATCGCGCGGTCCGCGATCACTTCACGTCATCGGCGCAGTTCGAGATGTCTTCCGTCTGGACGTTCCTTCGCCTCGCCGAGGAGCTCGCCGCCGTCGGTGCTCCGGCAACTCTGATCGCCGCTGCGCTCGATGCGGCGGACGACGAGGTTCGCCACGCCGAGCTGTGTGCCGGTGCGGCAGGTGGCGCCGAGCTGTCTCCACTGCCGATGAGCATGGCGCGTCCGCGCTTCACTGCTCGATCGACGGAGGCACTCGCGATCCTCGCAGCCGAGGCGTGGTGCGATGGCGCTCTCAACGAGGGTGCTGCCGCCGAGGAGGCGCGGCTCGCCGCCGCCGAGACCACCGGTGCGACGAGGTCGATGCTCGCGTCGATCGCGCAGGATGAGGCGCGGCACGCGGAGCTGTCGTGGGCAGTGCTTGCGTGGTTGTTCGAGGTCGCCCCCGCGAGCACCCGAGCCGCGATCGCGCAGCTCCCTTCTCTGTCAGCGACGGTGGTGGAGCGCCAGGATCCGGCGCTGACTCGCCGGGGCGTGCCGAGCTCGGAGATCACCGCAGCCGCTCGCGCGCATGCAGGCAACTCGGCGCGCAGCCGGCTCGCGGGGCTGGTCGCCTGACGTACTCTATTGGCGATGTTCGCCGACCTCGCTGTCGACACTGCGGTTCGCGCCGATGCGGAGACGCCCGGCCGCTATCACCTGACTCTGAACCAATCGTGGGACTACTTGCTCCCATCGGGCGGCGTGGTGATGACGTGCGCGCTGCGCGCCGCCGAAGCGGAGCTCAACGAGCCCTTGCTGCGCTTCGCGTCCGCGACGACGATCTTCTGCACGCCGATCCATGCGACCGCGCTCGTCGCCGACGTCACCGTGCTCCGGCGTGGAGGCAGCACGGCGCAGGTCCGGGTCACGTTGCGCGAACGCGATGCGAAGCCGGATCCTGAGGATCCCAGTGACAATGCGCGCGGGCTCGAGCTGACCGCCACGTTTCTCCGCGATCGCAAGGGACCGGACGTTCGCAGCATCGTGATGCCGGACGTTCGATCGCTCGCCGATGCATTGCCCGTCGAGGACGGTGCAGGAAACAACCCGCATGCGCGGTTCCAGTTCTATCAACAGGTCGAGTGCAAGATCGCAGAAGGTGACCGCTACTGGACCGATGGTCTCGTCGCGGGGCCCGCACGGTATGCGCGCTGGCTGCGCTACAAGGCACCGCAGCGCGATGCGCAGGGGCGCCTCGATCGCCTCGCGCTGCCACCGTTGATCGACACGATGCCGACGGCCCTGCATCGCGCGATTGGACCGGGCCCCTATCGATTCTATGCGCCGAGCCTCGATCTCACGACCTACGCCGTGGACGACACACTGCGTGAGTGGCTCCTCGTGGCGGTGACCATGCGCCGAGCACGTGCTGGCTGGGCGATCGCGGATGCCGAGGTCTGGGACGACGAGGGACGCTTCATCGCGTGGGGATCGCAGGCGATGTACCTACATAGTGTCGCCGGAGACCCTCCCGTCATCGACGCGACGCGCCGATCGTGATCTTGACCCCAGCATCTGACTGGCGCCCGGTCGCGCCGTGTGGGCTATGCTCGTTGGATGCGGTTCGGGATCCTCGGGGCCCTCGCGCTGGTCGCCTGCGCGAGCGGAACGACGGGTTCCGACGTGGACGCGTCCAGTGGCGCGGATGCTTTCGTCCCAGCGGACTCGGCGTGCGGAGCGCTGCCGTGCAACGCCGTCTACGTCGCGCGCACCGGCGCCGATAACTCGCCGGGTACGCAGCAATCGCCGCTGCAGACGATCAGCGCGGCGATCACGAAGGCCGCGACGTTCTCTCCGCCGTATGCCGTCTTCGTGAAGTCCGGCGTGTATCCCGAATCCGTGATCATGAAGGCGGGTGTGTCGGTCCATGGCGGTTTCGATGACGCATGGCAGCAGAGCGCCACGGTCACCACGGAGATCTCCGGCCCATCGCCTGCGGTGACGTTCGACGCAATCCAGATGGCGACGGCGCTCGAGAGCGTGACCGTGAAGAGTGCGGACGCCACGCTGCCGGGCACGAGCTCGGTCGCCGTGCTCATCACCGGCTCGATGATGGTCGAGCTGCGCGATGTCGAGGTGTTGCCCGGCATGGGCGCTGCGGGTCTCGCTGGAGCAGACGCGAGCATGGCTGCGACCGGCGGCGGAGGAGCGATCGGCACCCGGGGATGTGAGAGCTCCGGCGGCCTGTGCGGAGGCTGCAATCGTCCACTCGGCGGTGGTGGTGGGACCTCGGTGTGTGGCCGAACCGGCGGCACCGGTGGCAGTGCGGGCCACGGCGATAGTGGTGGCTCGATGGGTCTCGCTGGCGCAGGACCCACGAGCGGTGGGGCCGGCGGCGGCCAGGCGGGGGCCGGCACCGTCGGAGATGATGGCGCGTCCGGATCGAGTGGCGCGGCGGGCGCCGGTGGCGTCGATGCTGGACTGTTCGTCGGTGCCACGTACATGCCTTCGAACGGATTCGCGGGTGCGGGTGGTACGCCGGGCAACGGTGGCGGAGGCGGAGGAGGTGGCGGTGGCGGCAACGACTCGTGCGACTCATACGGCTCGTCGGGGGGCGGCGGCGGAGCAGGTGGCTGCGCGGGCGTGGGCGGTGGTCCGGGCACGGGGGGCGGCGGCTCATTCGGCGTCGTCGCGGTCGACTCGAACGTCAGCGTGAAAACATCGGTCGTGACAGCGGGCCGCGCTGGCGCCGGTGGTCGTGGCGGTCTTGGTGGCGGCGGCGGTCTCGGCGGCACCGGTGGCGCGGGTGGCCCGTACGGTGGAAGCGGCGAGCAGGACGACGGCGGCAACGGCGCCGCAGGTGGCCGAGGCGGTGACGGCGGAGGAGGTGGCCATGGCGGCGGTGGTGGTGGCGGTGCATCGGCAGCAGTGGTCTGCGTCGGCACAGCGACGATCGCGATCCCGAACACGACGTTGACCGGCGGAACAGGCGGCGCTGGCGGAGCGTCCTCCGGGATGGCCGGCATGGACGGCGTCTCGACGCGCGCGATCGGCTGCTCGTTCTTCTAGCTAGTCGCGCTTGATCCAGCCGCGGCGGCGGAAGATCCACAGCTGGATGGCGACGCCGACGGTGAACAGCCCGAGCAAACCCCAGAACGCCCACTCGGCATCGCGCAGCGGAACGCCGCCGATGTTGACGCCGAGTAGCGAGCACACGAAGCCGAGCGGCAGGAACACGGCGGTGATGATCGACAGCACGTAGATGCGTTGGTTGGTCAGCTCGCCCATCCGCGAGGCGATCTCTTCCTGGGTGACCGCGGCGCGGTCGCGGATCGCGTCGAGCTCCTCGACCGAGCGGGTCATCCGATCCGCACTCTCGGCGATCTGTTCGCGCTCCGACTTCGACAGCCAGGGCAGGGCGATCGTGGATAGCTTGGCGAGTGCATCGCGTTGCGGCGCGAGGAACCGGCGCAGCGCGATCGCCCGTCGCCGGTGATCCGCGAGCTGCGAGCGCAGATCGCCGCCGTGCTTCTCCGAGAGGATCTGGTCCTCGGATGCCGCGATGTCATCACCGAGCGCAACGACGCGAACAACGACATGATCGACGACTCGATCGATCAGCTGCACGAACACATCGGCAGCACCGCGGGGGCCCTTGTTCTTCCCGACGTCCGACGCGAGCTGCTTGAGCGAGCGCGAGACCCGGTGACGCATGGTGATCACACGCTGCGGCTCCGCCCACACGCGCAGCGAGATCATGTCCTCGGGCTCGGAGCCCTGGTTCTGGTTGATTCCGCGGACGATCATCATGAGATCCTCGCCGTGCAGCACGGCGCGCGGTCGTGGATCGCTATCGACCAGCGCCTCGCGATACACGGGATCGATCCCCGAGCTCTGCTCGAGCCAGGCCGCGGCGTCGGGAAGGCCGTAATCGAGGTTCAGCCACAGCACACCATCGGCGGCAGTCCACGCGGCGATGCCCGCCCAGTCGAGGCTCTTCGCGCCGCCCTTGCCGTCGAGCAAGAACGCGTGGAGCAAGCCGGACTCGGTCTCGGTGGACATGCCGGGGTGTTGTACTACGCTCGAGCGGTGGTGCGCTGCGTGATGGTGATCGTGATCGTGATGGTGCTGGTGCTCGCGCGCGTCGCGGCCGCGGGCGACAGGCCGGGCGATCTCGTGGAGGTCACCTCGGTGATCCCGGATGCCGTGATCGATCTCAAGTACGCGACGGCCGACAACTTCACCGGTGAGGTTCTCTATCCCAGGAGCGTGTGCATGCTGCGGCGGTCGGTCGTGGCTCGGCTCGCGAAGGCGGCGACGTTGTTGCGGGCCCAGCAGCGTCGCCTGCTCGTGTGGGATTGCTACCGGCCGACGTCGGTGCAGCAGCTGCTCTGGGACAAGGCACCGGATCGCCGCTACGTCGCGAATCCGAAGCACGGATCTCGCCACAGCCGCGGCGCAGCAGTCGATCTCGCGCTCGTCGACAGCGATGGTGAGCCGGTGACGCTGCCTACGAAGTTTGACGAATTCTCGAAGGCCGCGCACCGAGCACGGGCACTCGTCGGAGAACAAGGAATCGAGGCGAGACGGCTCGAGCGCGCGATGAAGAAGGCAGGCTTCATCGGGATCCCTCTCGAATGGTGGCATTTCGACGCACCGGACAGCGCCAGATATCCGCTAACGAACGAGCCGCTGTAGCATCCAACGTTCGTGGATCCGTCGCCCGTTCCATACTTCCCGGTCAACGAGTTCGGCCCGTTGATGAAGGGGCTCGTGATCGGCGGTGTCGGCATCATCCACGTGTTCCTCGCGCAGTTCGCGATCGGCGGCGGAATGTTGCTCTACTACTTCGAGCGAGCCGGACAGCGCGGCATGCCGGATGCGCGAACGTTCGTCGACAGCACCTTCAAGATCCTCGTGCTCGTGAGCTTCGTGCTCGGCGCACTGACCGGCGTCGCGATGTGGTTCACGACGATCCAGGTCGGGGCGCGCACGATCGGCCTGATGGTCGACGAGTTTCACTGGCTGTGGGCCACCGAGTGGGTCTGGTTTGCGATCGAGATCTCCGCCGGCTACGCGTTCTACCGGTTCGGCCCCACTCTCGACGACAGGACCCGGCGCCGGCTGCTCGCGATCTACGCGGCGGCCGCGTGGATGAGCCTGTTCTGGATCAACGGGATCCTCGCCTGGCAGCTCACGCCCGGCAGGTGGCTGGACGGTGGCGGCATGTGGTCCGGGTTCTTCAATCCAAGCTTCTGGCCGTCGCTGCTGTTCCGTACTGCGG
>JACCQV010000396.1 GCA_013813945.1 Deltaproteobacteria bacterium
GCGCAGGTGGGCGCTCCGGCGCGCTGCCTGGCGCCGGCGCCACGTCGACCACGTCGAGTGGTGGCGGCGGCGGTGCCCCGGGAATGTTCCAGGTCTACACGCCGACCGGAGTGACTCCGATGATCACACCGATGACGACGTCGCCCGCGTTCGAATCTCTGCGTACGGTCCCGACGCGCTGATCACCTGGCTGCCGGCGAATGATCGTGCTTGCCGCCGATCGCAATGACACGCTCATCGCGGTGTCCGCTATGCGTGTGGATCGTGCGGCTGCGGTAACCTGATCGACGGGGGAACGCTGATGAATCGATATGTGGCGATGGCTGTGGCCGTTGTGGGAGTGGTGCTGATCGCTCGGATCGATACGCACGACGGGCGCTGCGAGTCGATGTATCTGCGCTATGGCCTCGAGACGACCACATGTCCGTCTGGGACGATCCGCCAGACCGCGAGGCTCCAGATCTATGACGTGCGGCGCGGCGCGCCTGCATCGATCCGGATCGGAGCCCAGGCGCACTTCACGATCGCAAACGCCGATGACGTGCAGACGATGGACGTGCCCGCGATCCAGAGCGTCACGCTGGCGCTGATCGATGCAAAGGATGTCGCGACGCCGATCGCACCGATCGCGGGCTGGAAGGATGGGATCGCGAGCATCAAGCTCCCCGAGCTCCCCGATGGTGATTACAAGCTGCGCGCGAAGTACACGACGCGACTCGGAACCGGCGAGCTCGACATCGCGATCCCGCTCTACACGCCTGCGCGCGTCCACGTGATCACCGATCGGCCGCTCTACGAGCCCGGGAACGTCGTCCGGTTCCGCGCCGTTGTCCTTCGCGCGCGCGACCTCGCGCCGCTCGACGGTCGGCCGGGTCGCTGGATGGTCAAGGATCCCAACGGCGAGGTGCTGCTCGAGGAGAAGGCGCCCGCAACCGACTGGGGCGTGGTCGCCGGGACGTTCCCGCTCGACAAGCTCGCGCAGACCGGCAGCTGGACGGTCGCGTGGGTCTCCGCCAACGCCGTCGACGAGGTGCCGTTCACGGTCGAGCCGTTCAAGCTGCCGCGGTTCCGCGTCGATGCGACGCCCGACAAGCCGTTCTACGGCACCGGCGACAAACCGACGATCCGCGGCGCCGTCGTGTACAGCTCCGGCGCACCGGTCGCGAACGCGAAGATCGAGATCGCGTGGTCGGTCAGCGGCAACTGGCCACCCCCGCTCGAGTGGGAGGACAAGCTATTTCCGAAGGTCGCGAAGACCGGCGCAAACGGCCGGTTCGAGCTCGCGCTGCCGCAGATCCCGACGGACCTCCAGGGCAGGGCGACGATCTCCGCGGCGATCAGCGCCGTCGATCCGGCGGGTGATCGGGTCGAGGGCTCCGCGGCGGTGTTGCTGAGCAAGGACGGCATCGAGGTGTCGTCGGTGACCGAGCTCGGTGATGGACTCGTGGAAGGGTCGAACAACCGGATGTACGTGCGGGTGGCGACCCCCGATGGCCAGGTGGTTCGCAAGACGAAGGTCACGATCAAGCGGGCGTGGCAGCCGAACGATCCGGGCATCACGACCGAGCTCGACGAGGACGGCGTCGCGAGCCTCCAGCTCGATCCCGGTGCACCGGTCAACATCGTGATCCCCGCGCTGCCGTTCAGGGCGAAGAAGAAGGTCGCGCTGGTCACCCGTGACGAGGCGGCGGAGCTCGTCGGCGACGAGGGTGCATCGCTTGCGGATCAGATCGAGATGGACAAGTGGCTGCCGGGAATCGGCGCGTGTGCGAAGTGGGTCGGCGCGACCTCGGTCGACGGCGAAGGCGACGGAAACACGAGCGACGGCAGTGACGGTGGTGTGCAGATCGGCATGCGCGTCGAGCCGAGTGGCGCGATCGCGACCGTCGGTGCGTCGCCCGGTCCGCTCGGCCAGTGCGTGGCGAGCGTCGTCCGGGCGAAGCGGCTGCCCGCCGGCGCGGAGCGGCTGTTCATGGTGACGTTTCGGCTCGGCGACCCCGAGCTCTCGAAGCTTGCGACCACCGTGATCAGCGCACTCGATGTGCCTGATGGATTCGAGGAGGGCGTCCGCAACCTCGCCCGCAGCACGCGCGACTGTCTGCCCCAGGCGATCGAGGGCGCACTGCCGCGCGCGATGACGTGGCGCGTGCGGTCCGGAAGCAAGGAGGTCGAGCTCGGCACCTGGATCACGGATCCGGCCGGTGGCGAGGCCGCAGCAACCATGGCGATCGGCTGCGTGCAGCAGCGGTTCGGCACGCGCGTGAAGCTGCAAGCGCCGGCGACGTCCGACTCACTCGGGTTCATCCGGTTCGGTCTGTCTCCTCCCGAGAGCGTGACCCAGGACCGACCGCAGGCGACGACGATGCTCGGCTACGAGCTGCTCGTGAGCGCGGCGATCGACGGCGCCAAGGTGCCGCCGTCGACGACGATGCGCGTGGGACCCGGCAGCATTCCCCGGCTGCGCATGCGCGTCAGCCCGATCCTGGCAAACCAAGGCGACACGATCACGGCGGAGCTGATCCGAGGACCCCAGTTCGGAACGGGCACGCTGCCGAAGGAGCTCGTACTGCGTCATCTCAAGGGCGAGCAGAAGGCAGTGCTCGACTCAGATCGGAAGGCGGCGTTCACGATCTCGAAAGGAACCGAGGGCTGGGTCGAGGTGTCTGGTGCCGGCGTGCGCGCGCTCGTCTACGTCAAACCCGAGACCGATCTCGCGGTGTCGGTGGAAGCGAAGCAGCCGCGCTACCGGCCCGGTGATCAGGCCGAGCTCCAGATCCAGACCCGGATCGGTGGCAAGGGTGCACAGGCCGCCGTTGGTCTGTTCGGCGTCGACGAGAGTCTCGGTCAACTGGTGACGCTCGCCGCGCCCGACAGCATGGGGAGGCTGCGGCCCAAGGTCGAGACTCCGACGCCGGCGTTCGGCACGCTCGACGGACAAGCGTTGACGCTCGGCCGGATCCGCGGCCCGAACGCAGCAGCCGCGACCGTGCTGCGCGTCAGCGCGATCCCGACGCCACCCGAGCTCGATGCGGTCGTCAACGCGACCGCGACATCGCAGTTCGATCCGATCGAGGAGCTGACCGACAACTTCTACACGGTGCTCGCGGAGCTCCACATCCAGACCCGGCGCTGGGAAGCAACGGCACCCGCCGCGGAGAAGATGCGGCCGGCCACGATGTCGCAGCTGTGGACCAAGGCGCTCGCCGCGTGCGAACAACGCGGCGAAAAGATCGTCGATGCGTATGGACGCAAACTGCGGCTCGCGATGCTGCCGGGCGATCTACTCGCGCTCACGGATCCGCGCGCGGTGATCGTCCGCGGGACGCGGCTGCCGGAGGATGTCGAGAACTGGGCGGCGTGGGTGAACAAGGAGAACCCGTGATGAACCGCAACGTCTCGATCGTGTTCGTGCTCGCGATCTCCGGCGGCGGTTGCAAGGGTCGGGACTCGCGCGATGGCTCCCGCGACGGGTACGAGTCCACGAGCATCATGTCGACCAGTATCGAGCTCGCGACGACGGAGAATGAGTCCGGTGGCACCGGTGCGGCGATGGCCCTGGAGGAGGGCAAGATGGGTCGCAAGGACTCGGATCGCCACGAGGGCCAGAACAAGTTAAAGTCGGAGCCGCCGTCACCGCCGAAGGGCGACGCGTGGGATGGCGCCGCGGACAAGAGCCCCGACCCGGGCGCGACCAACTTCGGCACGATCGGCCAGGGCACGGGCACGGGCTTCGGCTACGGGGCCGGCGGCGGCAAGGGCGGACCGAGGGGAGGCGCAGCCGGGCCCAAGGGCTCGGGCGCGTCCGAGACGGCGACGCGCGCCTGGTTTCCCGAGACGTTTCTGTTCGAG
>JACCQV010000399.1 GCA_013813945.1 Deltaproteobacteria bacterium
CTGCACCATCTCGTCGAAGTGCGGGTGGTACATGAAGGTCCCCGCGTGAAGCATCGTGAACTCGTACTTGAAGGTCTTGCCGACGGGGATCGCCCACTGCGTCAGACCGGCGACGCCATCCATACCCGCAGGAAGGATCACGCCATGCCAGTGCACCGTGGTCGGCTCGGGCAGCTTGTTCGTCACGTAGATCCGGATCGTGTCGCCCTCGACGCACTCGATCAGCGGGCCCGGCGTCGTGCCGTTGTAGCCCCACGCCTCGATCTCGAGGCCCGGTGCGATCGTGTGGGCTACCGGCTGAGCGGTCAGGTGGAACACCTTGACCCCACCCTTCTTCTCGAACGGTAGTGTCGAACCATTCGGCACGACGACCGGCGTGTAGCTCTCGCCCGCGACCGCGCGGCCCTTGGTCAGCTTCATCGGGGCGACCGGAGCTGCCACCTTGTGCGCGCTGCCGTGGCCCGGACCATGAGTCCCGGCCGGCGCTTGCGCGGCCGCCAGCTTCGCGCGAGCCAGGATCGCGGCGCTCGCGGCGAGCCCGGAGCGGAGCAGAAGATTTCGTCGGTTCATCATGGCTAGTGGCCCTCGCTGCGGCTGGTGCCCGATGATGTTGGCGCACTGACGTCGGCAGCGCCACGTGGCATTGCACCGCGGATCAGCGCCCGAACCTCGGCCGAGGCGCGCCAGAATCGTCGGACCGCATCGATGTATTGACGCCCCCCCTCGACCAGGTCGCGCCGCGCAGCGAGCAGCTCGAACGTCGAGGCGTTCATCGCGTTGTAGTGCTTCAGCGTTTCTTCGACGATCCGCTGGCGCAGCGGCATCACGACATCCCGCAGATGGCGGGCCTCCGCATGAGCCGCGAGGACGCGCTGGCGAGTCGCGCGCGCCTGAGCGCGAAGCTCGGTCGCGGTCGCGCTCGCCTCGTTCCGAGATCTTCGGAGCTCCGCATTCGCGCGGGCCCGTGGCCCCTGCTGCTGATTGAACAGCGGCAACCCGATGCTCACCGCGGGTCCCGCTTCCCACTCACCGTCCGTGCGGGAGGCAGCCACACCGACGCCGAGCTCCGGGATCACCGACCGCACGCGCGCGATTCCGAGCCGACCTGCGGCGGCCTCCCCTTCGAAGCGGATCGCCGCGAGCGTCAAGCTCGCTGCCACGGCGTCGCGCTCGATCGTGTCGAGCGCCGGCGCCGCGTGAGGAATCTCGGGAAGCCGGTTCGTGACCGACCACATCGTGTCCTTGCCCGAGAGTCCGAGCACCTCGTTCATCGCCTCGCGCGCCTGCTCCACATCGAGCTGTGCTCGGGCGACCTCGATTCGCGTTTGCTCGCGCCGGTCGCGTTCGCGCGCGAGGCCGAGGTCGGGGACGTTCCCGGCAGCGTGCATGCGCTCCGTGATGTCCGCGGAGGCACTCGCAGCCTCGAATGCAGTCTGCCGCAGCTCGAGCTCCTGCTGCATGGCGACGACATCGACGTAGCTTCGCTCGACGTTGGCGACGAGCTCGATGGTCGCAGCGACCGCGCGTGCTCGCGCTGCTTCGAGATCGGCCCGGGCCGCGCCGCGGCGCTGCGGTAGCTGCAGCAGGTCGAGAATGTCTTGAACCGCCTCGATCTCCAGCTCGTTGCCGTCGCCCTCGAGCGCGACCTTGTACTGAAGCTCGACCTCGAGCGGAGCGAGCACGGTGGCCGCAGCGACCTCGCTCGCGGCCACTCCGAGCTGGTCGTACTGCACCTGGAGGCGCCGGTTCTTCGCGAGCGCGATCCGCACCGCGGCGTCGCGGTCGAGGGGTGCCTTCAGGAGCCTGTCGATCGCTGCTGGAACGCGCTCGTCACCCCAGGTCGCGTCGAGACCGAGCCGGCGCTCGATCTCGCGATCGACGGGATGGAACACCGCACTTCGCGATGGCACGCAGCCGCCCAGCATGCCCAGCAGGGAGAGAACAACGAGCTTCATCTCAGTGGTGACCTTCGTGTCCCGGGGGATGCGGCGCAGGCTTCGTGGGTGCGGGTGCAGGCTTCCTCGCCCGCTTTGCAGGCTTCATCGCCGCGGGCTTGTCGGGTACCGCGGGCGCCGGCGGTTGCACCGTCTCCTCGTGGCGATGCGGGGGCTCCGGGGCCGTGGTGCGCGGCGGCGGTTCGTCGAGCTGCGCGACGCCGGGTCGCAAGGGCGAGGGAGATCCTTCGAGCCGGCCCGGCTCGGCATCCGGGTTCGCTGGGTGGTTGGCGGCCAGCGGCAGCGCGCGCGGGGTGCATCCCGCCGCCAGCGAGGCGAACACGGCAGTACGGATCAACGTGATGAGGTGCATGAGGCGTTCCTGGAAAGGCCGGGGCGAAGGTATAGGCATCAGAGCCTCCGTTCGTGACCGTGCGGGGCAAAAATCGTGGGTCAGATCGCCGTCATCCGGATCCTGAGCGCGTTGGCGATCACCGAGGCCGAGCTGAGGCTCATCGCGAGGGCAGCGAGCATGGGGCTGACCAACCAACCGGTGAACGGATAGAGGAGGCCGGCTGCGAGCGGGATCCCGGCCGCGTTGTAGAAGAACGCGAAGAACAGGTTCTGCTTGATGTTGCGCATGGTGATGCGGCTGAGCCGGACGGCACGCGCGATCGCCCGGAGATCACCCGTCACCAGGGTGACGCCCGCGCTCTCGATCGCGATGTCCGTGCCGGTGCCCATCGCAATGCCGACGTCCGCCTGTGCAAGGGCTGGAGCGTCGTTGATGCCATCGCCGGCCATCGCGACGATATGACCCGCGCGTTGGGCGGCCTGGACCACGGCGACCTTGTCGGCGGGCATGACGTCCGCGTGCACCTCATCGATCCCGAGCTTGCTCGCGACAGCCTCGGCGATGCGCCGCGTGTCACCCGTGACCATCACGACGCGCAGTCCCGCCGCGCGTAGCGCGCGGAGCGCCTCGAGCGTCGATTCCTTGATCGGATCTGCGACCGCGACGAGACCTGCCAGCTCACCGTCGCGGGCCACGAACATCACGGTCTTGCCGTCTCCTCGCAGTCCGCCAGCGGTGTCATCGAGCGCGGAGACATCGATGCCCGCTTCGTCCATGAGAGCGCGATTACCGAGCATCACCCTCCGACCGTCGACGGTGCCGATCACGCCCTTTCCCGTCACCGACTCGAACTCGCTCACGGGTGGGATGACGATCTCCCGCACCTCGGCGCCGCTGACGATCGCCTGCGCCAGCGGATGTTCGCTGCCGCGCTCGACCGCCGCTGCCGCGCGCAGCACGGCAAGCTCGTTGCCATCGGCGGCGACGACATCGGTGACCACGGGCCGCCCTGCGGTCAGGGTCCCGGTCTTGTCGACGAACAGGGTGTCGACCTTCTCGAGCCGCTCGATCGACTCGGCGTCGCGGAACAGCACGCCGATCTGAGCTCCGCGGCCGACCGCCACCATGATCGAGATCGGGGTCGCGAGGCCGAGGGCACACGGACACGCGATGATCACGACCGCGATCGCGTTGATCAAGGCATATGCGAAGCGCGGATCCGGCCCGACGCTGGCCCACACGGCGAACGTCGCAACCGCGATCGCGATGACGATCGGCACGAACCAACCGGCGACCCGATCCGCGAGCTTCTGGATCGGCGCGCGGCTGCGTTGCGCCTGCGCGACGAGCTCGACGATCCGCGCGAGCAGGGTATCCGCGCCGACTGCATCCGCTCTCATCACGAAGCTTCCCGTCCCGTTGATCGTCGCACCGATGACGCGGTCGCCCACGCGCTTGGCCACCGGCATCGGCTCGCCGGTCAACATCGACTCATCGATCGCACTCGTGCCTTCCTCGATCATGCCATCGACGGGCACCTTGTCCCCCGGCCGTACCCGCAGGCGATCGCCAACCTGGACGTGCGCGAGCTCGACGTCGACCTCGCGTCCATCGGGCTCGATCCGTCGCGCCTGCTTTGCCGCGAGTCCGAGCAGCTGCTGGAGCGCAGCCCCGGTGCGTCCGCGCGCGCGCAGCTCGAGCACCTGGCCGAGCAACACGAGCGTGACGATCACCGCCGCCGCCTCGAAGTACACACCCACCTGGCCGTCGTGCCCGCGGAACACGGCGGGAAACACGTCGGGCAGAACTGTCGCGACGATGCTGAAGCCGAACGCGACCAGGACGCCGAGACCGATCAACGTCCACATGCTCGGGCTGCGGTTTGCCAGCGACTGGACGAACCGCCGATAGAACGGCCACGCCGCCCACGTACACACCGGCGTTGCGAGCGCGAGCTCGACGAGTGCACGGGTTCTGCCGGTGAGTCCGAGGTCGAGCCCGACCATCGCTCCCATCGTGACGAGCACCAGCGGCAGCGACAGGGCCGCGGAGATCCAGAACCGCAGCGTCATCGAGCGCAGCTCGGTGTCGTCGGCGGGCTCCGCGGACGGCCGGACCGGCTCGAGTGACATCCCGCAGATCGGGCAGCTCCCCGGACGATCGGAGCGGATCTCGGGGTGCATCGGGCACGTGTACTCGACCGGAGTCGATGCCGGCTCCGGGCTCGCCGCGACCACCCCATGCGGCGGCGCGTGATCGTGGACCCGGTGATGGTCGTGCGCTCCTTGCTGAGGGTGGGCTCGCTGATGGTCGTGCGCGAGGTGGGCGCGATGGGCGCGGTGGTCGTGGTTCGGTCGCATGGGGTCCTCCCGTCGCAAGCGCTGAGCCATTTCAGCGGCTTCAACCTGGGAGACGGGCCGGGCCCGTCCGCATTACAGGAGATCCGTCCCCGGGTGACTTCGTGGTAAAGCCGGCGCTCATGCGCAGAGCTCTGATCTGCTTGCTCGTGCTGGCCTGCGGGTGCAGCGAGGATGCCCCCCCTCCTCCCCGTGAGCTCGTCCTCGAAACGGCGGTCGGCGCCGAGGGCGTGTCAGCCGACGTCGCATTCGAGATCCCCGAAGGCACGCGCTCGATCACGATCGTCGTGCAAGGCGCAGACGATGCGCTCTATGCGCTGGGGGCGTTCGCCCTCGGCGACCAGGCCGAGCTCGTCCACCTGCCCGCCGGGGCACCCGGCCCCGCGATGCAGATGACCTACGAGCAGGAGCAGATCGGGCAGCTCGCCGGTGATCTGTATCAGTCGATCCGGCTCGGTACCTTCACGCATGTCTATCCGTACCGGCCCGACCAGAATGTCATCGCCGGGACCGGATTCCTGCGCGTCGCCTCCAATCGCTCTGGACCGGTCACCGTGCGCATTCTCATGCCGGAAGACGACGGAGCGAACGTCCTGCCGCTCAACCTCTACGTCGTGTCCGACACGCTTGCCGATCCGAACACCCCCGAATTTCGCTCCGAGGTGACGCGCCTGTTCGCGCAAGCGAACGTGGTGGTCACGTTCAACGGCGTCGAACGGATCCCCGGCACGGCGCTCGAGCGCATCACTGATTTTTCCGAGCCGCAGGAAGCACCGACCAGCATGTCCGCGATGCTCCCCGGCCTCGTCGCCGATCGCATGGCAACCGGCCTCGACATCTTCTTCGTCGAGGGGTTGCCCGCTGGCGTCGGTGGGCTCGCGCTCGGTACGCCGGGCCCGCCGATCCGCGGCAGCTACTACTTCGGGGTCGTGGTTCGTGGCGGCTTTCCGGCGGCCGAGCTAGCGCGCATCACGGCGCATGAGGCAGGACACTTCCTTGCGCTCCAGCACGTCCTGAATCGCGGCATCTCGGGCCGGACGTATCCAGATCCACTCGACGACACGACACCCGGTGCCGACAACCTGATGGAAGGCGGGACGCTCCTGACCCCGCATCAGGCGTTCGCCCTTTCGCGCAGCGCCCTGCTGATCACTCCCTGATGGCCACGTCGCCGCCAGACAGTCACGAGGTCCCGCCGTCATCGGAGGTGGTGACCGCCCTCGTCGCGAACCATCGAGACTTTCTCGCGTTCGTCGAGCGGCGTGTCGGCAATCGCGCGGAGGCCGAAGAGATCTTGCAGAACGCCTTCGTTCGCAGCGTCGAGAAGGTCGATGCGATCCGTGACAGCGCCATCGGCTGGTTCTATCGCGTGCTGCGCAACGCGATCGTCGACCACCATCGCCGCACTGCTGCGACGGCGCGACGGCTCGACTCCTATGCAGCTGACCCCGCGATCACCGACGCCCACGACGACGAGCTTCATGGCGTGGTGTGCAAGTGCGTGGCGGAGCTCACCGACACCCTCAAGCCCGAATATGCGGCGGCCCTCCGTCGGATCGAGATCGATGGGATCTCCGTGAAGGACTACGCGAACGAGCTCGGTATCTCGAGCAACAACGCCGGCGTCCGCATCTTTCGAGCGCGTGAGGCGCTGCGCAAGCAGGTCGCCCGGTCCTGCGGCACCTGCGCGACGCACGGATGCATCGATTGCACGTGCGGCGGCTAAGCTGCTCTACGGCGGCCGTACGGCGTCTTGCCCCACGGCTTGAACACCGACAGCGTGGTCGTGACGAGCAGGACCACGAGACCACCTGCGGCGTGAACCACGAGCTGCTGCTTCAGCTGTCCAGCCGATGCATACGAGAGCATCTCCGTCGTCATCCCCGCGAGCCCGCTGACGGTGCGCATGTGCACGAGCAGGATCGCGGCGCCGAGAACGCTCAACACGAGCTTGCCGAGGATCCAGTAGTGGCGGAACAGACCCCACTCGGTGCCGAGTGACTGGATGAGCCCCGTCGCGAGCGCACCGAGCGCGAGCGGAACGATGATGAACCAGCCGATCAGCCCCATGGCGAGGTGGCAGCTGCGTACGGTGTCGATGTCTTGACTGGCCAGTCCCACGATCGCGGGCGCAAGGTACGCGGCGACCGCGCCGAGCCAGCCGACCGAGAACGTCACGTGTGCGGTGAGCGCGAGCTTCCGAAGGCGAGGCGTCATGACGGCCGTGAGCATGGCAGATCAGCTCTCAGAGAAGGGCTTGCACGCGACCGCGAACCAGGCGCGCGTGTCCGCATGCGCGTCGCGACTCGAGCGCACGCTCGCCGGCTGCACGTGTTCGGGCGTTCGCGCTCGGCCAGGTCGCCGGGTTCTTGCTCGGCGATCTCAAGACGCTCATGGACGAAGACCTGTTGCGGCTGAACACGCTGCTCGAGCGCGGCACGACCACGGCTCACGCGCGCCCGGTCATGACCGTGTTCGATCGATGAGCCACGTGAACGTCGACGGAGTCGGCGTCGGCGGTGCGCGTCGATCGCTGGGGCGTTCGAGCTTCACCAGGCGACCACCACGCATCACGAAGCAATGCCGCCCCTCGGGAAGGCAGTCCGTCGGAGGCAACCCGTGCGCCGTCCGCACGGTGATCGCAACCGCCTGCGACCCGATCTCGACATGGGCCTCGCAGCTGCCGAGTCCCGGGCGATAGGCGTTGAGATCGGGACCTTCGATGTACGCGAGCTCTGTCCCGGTGGTCGTCCAGAAGATCAGGCGATCCGCCGACACGCCGTGCAGCTCCCGTCGCCACGCGTCGATGACCTCATCGATGCCATCGCCGTCGAGGTCCGTCACCAAAAACGCACGCGCCACGGGATTCAGCGATCGATCAGAGACGAGCCGAACGAACGGAACGATGTCGCGGTCTCGATCGAACGCCACGATGCCGACGCGACGCTCCCTGTCCCAGCGCGCGTCGACGAAGAACCCACGCTCCGGGAATCTTCCCCCGGCGCACCGCAGCTCCAGATCTCCCGCTGCACGCCAGCGACGGCCGAGCCGCGCCGTGAGCTCGACGATGTGCTCCTCGGAGCACGCCGGTCTGGAACGCTGCTCCGCATGATTCGCGAGCATGCCGGGCGGGGACGCTCCAGCACATGCCGCCACGATCAGCAGCGGACCGGCGATCGCCGCCACGGGAGCGAACGGACCACGAGCTGCGCGGCGACGACGCATGGAATACCAGCCTGCAACGCCCACGCCCGCTCCACTCGCCCGGTTCGCGGGCCGACGGATTGGGGGGCCGATGGAATGCGATTTATTGCGACTCCGGCCGTTCCCCTCCCGTCTGTACCTGCGGAGGACACTCAAATGGGCTTTTTCAAAGATCTGAAGAACAAGGTTACCGGTGGGGGCGCGACCGTTCGAGTGACCGTTCCGTCGGCGCGTCGCGGTCAGGGCGTCAAGGTTCAGGTGCAGGCGGTCGCGAAGGCGAACGGGAAGGTCAGCGCCGTGTACCTCCTGCTCCGCGCGACAGAGAACGCCCAGTTCAAGGACGACAACAACGAGAAGGTCAGCGGCTCGAAGGTGAGCTACGAGAACCGCCTCACGATCGCCAGCGCGCAGGAGCTCAAGGAGGGCGAGACGTACAACTGGGA
>JACCQV010000403.1 GCA_013813945.1 Deltaproteobacteria bacterium
CACCACGGCCATCGCCGCGAGCGCGATTGCGGGTCCGAGGCGGCGCGGCCGATCACGCTTGGTCGGAGCGATCGCGACCGACGCGCGGACCGTCGGTGCATGCCCATCATCGCGCGGCGTCGGGCTCCGCATGTGGTCGAGCGATGGCCGCCCGGAGGCCATGCCGCCGCGCGACAGCACACGCCATTGATCCGGTGCGAGCTGGCGCGCGGCATCATGTAAGGCATGCGTCATCTCCGCGGCACTCTGGAACCGGTGGGCCGGATCCTTCTCGAGGGCCCTCAGGATCACACGCTCGATCGCGAGCGGTAGGTCCGGCCGCAACGAGCGCGGCGACGGCGGCGCCTGCTCGAGGTGCGCGCGCATGAGGTCGTAGAGCGTGTCGCCATGGAATGGCGTGCGGCCGGTCACCGCCTCGAACAGCACGATGCCGGCGGCGTAGAGGTCGGTGCGCGCGTCCACGTTCTCCGCGCCGCTGATCTGCTCGGGCGCCATGTACGCCGGCGTGCCGAGCAGCGCACCGGTTCGCGTTCGCGGTGACATCGCGTTCGACAGGCCCGGGGCGAGCTTCGCGATCCCGAAGTCGAGGACCTTCGCGTGCCCCTCGCCCGTGATCAGGACGTTGTCAGGCTTGAGATCGCGGTGCACGATTCCGAGCGCGTGCGCCGCGCCGAGGGCCGAGAGGATCTCGGTCGTCGCCTGCACCACGCCGCCGATCGGCGCCGGTCCTGCGCGAACGATCTCGCCGAGCGTCCGTCCCTCGACGAACTCCATGATGATGTACGGCCGCCCGTCGGGGAGCAGCGCCATGTCGATCACGCTGACGATCGACTCGTGACGGATGAGGTTGACCGCGCGGGCCTCCGCGAAGAACCGGTCGAGCAGCTCCGCATTGCGCGTGCACTCGGCGCTGAGGATCTTGATCGCGACGCGGCTGCCGATCATCGGCTGCACGCCGAGATAGACCTGCCCCATTCCGCCGACTCCGAGCAGGCGAGCGATCCGATAGCGCCCGACATCGGTGCCGAGCAGTGGATCGTGGCTCGCGGAGAGCTGCGTACCGTCCGACGAGCAATAGCCCGCACGGTCCGAGCTCATCCCGCACGCCCCGCAGACGTACATCACAGCGCGAGGCTAGCACGCAGCTCACCAGGCGCAGTCGCCAGGACAGTCTTCGGCTTGTGAGCACACGAGGTCACCGCAGCGCGCGGGGCACGCACCGCAATCCTCCGGGCACGAGAGGCAGCTCTCGAGCGCGCTGCACATGCTATCTCCGCAGCGCGCCGCATCGGCAGCGCACGGCGCACCCGGAGGACACACCGGCGAGCAGCTCATCCAGCAGTCGAGGTCCGCGCATCCGCGCAGACCGTCACCATCGTGATCGCCGCGCCGGCATGCCTCGTACGGACCATCCGACCCGAGGCGAAGGCGACGCGCGACGAGGGTGGTCGCCGCGAAGAGCCCACCCGTCGTCGAGAGCGCCAGGACGCCAGCACCATCGAGGGTCCCCACTCCGACCGCGGGCTCCGACAGCAGCGGCGACAGCACGGGGATCGCGATCCAGCTGGTGCCGTCCCACTCCCAGATGTCCTCCGCTGGAGCTCCGGCGACGACGCCTCCGAACAGCACGAGCCTGCGGCGGGCGCCATCCCAGACCAGCGCGCCGTGGTCGCGTGCCGAGGGGATCGAGGTGGGATGCAGCTCGGTCCACGTCGTTCCGTTCCACTCCCACGTATCCGCGAGCACCGTGCCGCTCGGCGCGGTCCCACCGAACAGGATGACGCGCTCGCGAATTGGATCGTACGCGAGCATGTGACCGGTACGCGCGGAGGGCGAGATCGGAGGCGCCATGACGGTCCAGCCTGCGCCCCTCCACTCCCACGTCCGCGCGGACGTCTGGGGCGAGATTGGCGTGCAGGACTGTCCGCCGAACAGGACGACCGCGCCCCGCGCGACATCGAAGGTCATAGCTGCCCCGCTACATCCCGGTGGCACCGCGCCCGCCACCGAGCTCCACGTCGAGCCATCCCACAGCCACGTCGCGGCCTCGCTCACACCGCCGACCATCACCGTGCGACGACGAGCGGCATCGTAGGCCATCGCGTGTCGGGCGCGCGCGGTCGGCCCTGACGATGGGATCGAGGTCCAGCGCTCCGGCCCCAGCTCCCACGTCTCGGCGGTCGCCCCCGCGACCAACCCGCCGAACATGACGATCCGGCCGCGATGAAGATCGAGGGCCGCGGCCTGAAGGCTCCGACCGGCCGGCGGTGTCATGGGGAGCGGCGAAACGTCGACCCAGCTCGTTCCGGTCCACCGCGAGGTCGTCGCGATCGCCGTGGCCAGCGTGAAGGGATCGGTGCGACCGCCGAACATGATCACGCGGCCATCGATCGGATCCGTCGCGCTCGCCCCACCATAGATGCCCGCGGCGGTGCCGACGGCGCGCACGGACCATGCAAAGCCGTCCCACGCCCAGGTCTGTGCTTCTCCGGCCGCGCCGACCGCGCCTGTCAGCACGAGCTCGCGCGCGACGGTGTCGTAGGCCAAACCGATCCCGCGCGCGCGCGGCGGACGAGGTCCACCCGGCGTCACGTCGTGCCAGGTCTCGCCATCGAGCTCCCAGGTCTCGACGGTTCCCACGCTCGACTGCCCGACGACCACCACGACACCACGTTGCGGATCGAACGCCATCGCGTGCCCCACGAGAGGCGGAGGACGGGTCGGTAGCAGATCGCGCAGGGTCCACGAGCTGCCGTCCCACTCCCAGGTGTCGTCGAAGGTTACGGTCCCGTTGCGCCCGCCGAACAGCACGGTGACGCCTCGGATCGGGTCGTACGCCATCGCGTGCTCCTCGCGCGCCGGCGGTCCGACGGGCATCGGCGTCCACGCGATCCCGTTCCACTCCCAGGTGTCACCGAGGATCGATCGCCCGGATCGGCCGCCGAACATCACGACGCGATTGCGCCGTCCGTCGTTGGCCATCGCGTGACGGAGCCGCGTCGTCGGTGCGAGCACGGAACGTCGGCGAAATCCCCACGCGATCTTGTCGAGATCCCAGACGCCGGCGCCCTGGAACACACCGTACTCGGCGCCACCAAACATCATCAGCACGTCGCGCGAAGTATCGAACACCATCCCCTGCTCGCTGAGCATGGGCACCGGGGGGAAGGTCAGGTCATCCCACGCTGGGACCTCGATCCGGCAGGAGCTACTACAGCCGTCATGCCCGACCCGATTGTGATCGTCGCACTGCTCGCTCGTCCCGAACACCGGATCGTCGATCTCGCCGTTGCCGCATCCGATCGGGAGACAGACGCCATCGTGGCAGGTGCCCTCGAAGCCGGTCTCGCACGTCGCGCCGTCTTCGAGTCCCGTGCATGCCGTTTGCTGATCCGGCAACACGCACAAGTTGAGCTCCTTGTACGTCGCACACCTCGTCCCACTCGGGCACAGACGCTCACCGCAGCGCGTCGAGTTCGTCTCGACGCACGCGGACAGCACCACCACCGAAACGACGCACCCCCACTTCACGCCCGACGAGTTTCGCACATCGCGTGAGCTCAGTCCGTGTTCTTCTCCCAGCTGCCGTACATCGGGTTCGGCAGGAGGAACAGGTTCTCACCGAAACCGGCGAGCGCACTCTCCGGCTGCGTGCGAATCTCCTGGGTCAAGACCGGAAAGTCCTGGATGTTGTCACCGACGAACGCGACCACCTCGAGCGCCGGCATGCCGGGCTTCGCGGTGCCGTTCTGGACCGCCATGAACCGCGTGTTCTTCTCGCTCGCGGCGGTGCGGCAAAGAATCGCATCGTAGGTGAAGCCCGTCGCCGCGAGGTTGTCCTCGGTCTGCGTGCACTCGTTGGTCGCCATGCGGTTCGTGACGAACACGACGCGCCCGCCGAGCTGCTTGACCTTGTTCGTGAACGCGAGCGCTCCGTCGAGCGGCGTTGCCGCACGTGCGTTGACCCACGTGGTCCAGCTCGCCGGCGAATATCCGAGTCCGAGGTCGGCGCGCGCGCGCTGATACGCACTGTTGTTGAGCGTGGTCTCGTCGATGTCGAGCACGACACCCCAGTTCGCCGAGACGCCAGCGCCGACCTTCGCGCTGACCTTCGCCGAGGCGAGAGAGAACGCCTGCGCGGTAAGCGCGCGGCGCTCGGCAGAGCGCTGGTACCAGCGGATATCGAAGCCGAGCGGTGCGACCGGTGCATCCGTCTCGCATACACCGGTGCAGCTGAGCTTGAGGCGCGCCTTCGCGTCGGCGATCGGTGCGCTCGCGCTGCCAGCCGCGACCTCGACGAGATAGAACCCGCCGTACGTGAGCGTGAGATCCCTGATCTTGGACAGCTTGCCGTAGCCAGCGTCCTCGTCGGTCGCGAGCGTCCTCGGATACGTGCCGTCCGCGAGTCGCGGACCGTAGACCTTGAGCACGGTGTCGAGACCTTGGGTCGATCCACCCTGCGTGACCTCGAGGTTCACCTTGGTGCCCTCACCCGCGAAGAACACGAAGCCGGGCCGCGGTACCGCGGTCGTCAGCTTGGTGTCGACGGTGCCGGGCGCGAGCCGGGCCTGGACCTCGATGCCGGGTATCGCGTCGCCCTTCTCGTCCTGTCCCGCTAGATCCGCACCACCTTCCTCGCCGAGTCCGTCTTCGGTGCAGGCGGTGAACACGGGAGTCAGGAGGAGAGTCGAGAGCAGAAGGGCGCGCATGGTAGGTCACGTGGCGCAGTGCAGCAGACGTGCCCGTGACGCACGCCTCACCTTCGGTAGGTTGCGCGCTCACGCACTGGCAACAGAGGTTGCCGTGGCGCGTTTGCGAGCCTCTGCAAACGCTATGATGCAGGATGCGCGTTGCTCGCTTGCTCGACCTTGCCGCGGTGGTGGCTGCAGCGATCGCGACGAGCTTGCGTGCGGTCCGAGACGCAGCGTCCGGAAGACTGCGACCCTCCATGATGGTGCTG
>JACCQV010000999.1 GCA_013813945.1 Deltaproteobacteria bacterium
CGCCCGTACCTGGGATCTTCCTCGAGCCGGCGCAGCAGCTCGCCGCCGAGGAACGTGCACGCCCCGGTCACCGCGACGACGCGACCGGCGGGGGCGGGGGACGACATGGCTGCCTTATAGCGCAAATGGAGCGATCAGAGGCATGTGCTACCGAACTGGCGTGGAGCCTGTGATCGCGGTGTTGGCCGGCGACGTGATCGACCAGATCGCCGCCGGTGAGGTGATCGAGAGGCCTGCCTCGGTGGTCAAGGAGCTGGTCGACAACGCGATCGATGCCGGCGCCCGCACGATCAGCGTGGAGACGGTCGCCGGCGGCCGGGCCCTGATCCGGGTCAGCGACGACGGCTGCGGGATGAGCGCGGCCAGTGCGCGGCTCGCGCTCGAGCGCCACGCGACCTCGAAGATCCGCTGCGTGGACGATCTGTGGGCCCTGACGAGCATGGGCTTCCGCGGCGAGGCGCTGCCATCGATCGCCAGTGTGTCGCGGATGACGCTGACCACCCGGCGTGAGGGTGACCTCGCCGCGACGCGCATCGTGATCGAAGCGTCGCGTGTGCTCGAGGTGACGGAGATCGGCGCCCCCGTGGGCACGACGATCGAGGTCACGGACCTCCTGTTCAACCTGCCGGCGCGCCTCAAGTTCCTCAAGGGCGAGTCGACGGAGGCCTCACACATCACCGATCTGCTCGGAAAGGTGGCGATGGCGCACCCGCGGCTCCACGTTCGCCTGCGCCACAACGGACGCACCTCGCTCGAAACGCCTCCCGATCGAGATGGGTTCGCTCGTGCGCAAGCGCTGCTCGGTCCGCGAATCGCCGCGCGCCTGGTCGCCGTCTCCGGCGAGGAGGCCGGCGTGCGCGTCACCGCCTATCTCGGTGCGCCCGAGCTCGCTCAGGCCACGGCGCGCGGCGTTCAGCTGTTCGTCGGGCTCCGCCCGATCCGCGATCGCGGCCTGCTCCACGCGATCGCGATGGGCTACGGCGAGCTCGTGCCACGTGGCCGCTATCCGATCGCGATCGTGCACGTCGATGTGCCGGCGGGCGCGGTTGACGTCAATGTCCATCCGCAGAAGCTCGAGGTTCGATTCTCCGAGGCGACCGAGGTCGCGGCCGCCGTGCGCCACATCGTTCAGGCCGGCGTGGCTGCCGCACCCTGGCGCGCGGAGCTCGGCGGGGCAGGGCCGATCCAGATGAGCGCGATGACGAGCGTCGCGCCGCCGCGACTCGCATTCGACGGGCCGGGTGCGACGGCGCTGTCCGCGCGCTATGCCGCGCAGCTTCGCGAGCGCTCTCAGGTGACGCTCTCGTTCGCCGGGGGTGAGACCGGTTCCGCCGGCTCCGCAGAATCACGCGCGTGGGCCGCGCAGCTCCAGTCTCAGGTGCGAGCGTCGCGCGCTGCAGAGACGCACGAGGCACGCGAGTCGGCGCGCCGCGAGGATGCGGCTTGGTCTACGCCCCGCGCGGGCGACCCGCTCCAGGCGAGCCACGGTCCGCGCGACGCGTCGTCCGAGCTCGCGGAAGGCTCGGGGCCAGTGCCCTCGACCGGCTTCTTCTCGTCGCTGCGGTTTCTCGGCCAGCTCGATCTGACCTACCTCGTGTGCGAAGGCGGCGGCGAGCTCGTCCTCGTGGACCAGCACTCCGCGCACGAGCGCGTCGAGCTCGAGCGGTTGCGCGCGCGCTCCACCGATCGCGACGTCACGATCCAGAAGCTGCTGTTCCCGATGACGATCGAGGTCACTGCCGCAGAAGTCGAGCTCGTCGGGCGCGTCGCGCAGCTGCTCGCGCATGTCGGGTTCGAGGTCGAGGCGTTCGGCAAGACGACCCTCGCAGTCAAGGCGGTCCCCGCCGGCATCCGACACGGCGATCCGGCACAGCTGCTTACCAAGCTCCTCGCCGAGTGGGCAGCGGATGGAGCGCCGAGCGAGGAGGAGCGGCTCGACACGATGCTCGCGCAGATCGCGTGCCACTCGGTCGTGCGTGCAGGCGATCGCTTGTCGCCGAGCGAGGCGGAGGCCCTGCTGCGAGGGCTCGATGGTGTCGCCCACGCGGATCGCGGTCCGCACGGCCGTCCGATCCTGCTGCGGCTGCCGCTCGCCGAGATCGCGCGGCGGTTCGGTCGCTGACCGCGGTCAGGGCATCGCGCAGCGCACGTGATACGGAGCTCGCTTGCTCTCGAACCACGGCGGCGATTTGATCGCATATCCGTCGGTCGCCGCTTCGATCACGAGTCGATCTCCGAGCGCAGCAGGACTGCGGAGAGCCTCGAACGGCGGTGCGCCGAGCTCTGCGAGCGTCGGGCAGCGTTTGTTGGCCGCGGCGAAGCGCAGGAGCTCGAGGTGCACGCGGACTTCTCCAAACCGGATCAGCAGCGCGGATCCTTTCACGGGAGATCTCAGATAGTCAGCCGCGCTGAGGTGGACGAGCACCTCGACGAGCATCTCCCGTACGGCCCGCACCGCCTGGTCGGAGTCGGTCTGTTTCGTCAGCGCTTGTACCCGCGAGAACAATGCCGCGGTCGACTGCTCGGGGGTCTTTGCGGCCACGGCGCCGAGTCCATCGTAACAGCCGCGCACCGTGGCGCTGGGCGGACATGCCTTGGCAAACAGCGCCCCCTGCGCTTCGTTCGTGACGAGCATGAACCCGCCTTCCTCACGTGCATCGAGGAACGGTTCACCGAGCGGCTTGGCGGTGTTCTGATCGTAGCCGTGGATCCAACCACCCGGAGGAATCCAGGCCTTGGGTTTGATCTTTGGGAGATAGTCCTGCAGGACGAACGTATCGAGCTCGGACATCAAAGCTTCGTGGTAAGAAGGCATCGCCGCGAGGAGCCGATCGACGCTCGCTGCGAGGGAGTCGATGCCGGCGGGCGACAGGGTGGACGTGTTGAGGATGGCCATCGCCTGATCTCCTGCCTCGATCGCGAGCACGGAGCTGATCTGGCGAACCAGTCCGCCGGAGTTTCCGCGCGCCATGTCCTGGGAGAACGCGGCCAGCTCCAGCAGTGTCCAGAGCGCAGTCTCCG
>JACCQV010000432.1 GCA_013813945.1 Deltaproteobacteria bacterium
TACCACAGCTTCTCGCGCCACGGTTCGTGCGCGGTTCGCGGTCGAGCGCGTGCCGCGACCTCGGGTAGGCGCTCGCGATCGATCTCGAGCGATTTCTCGAGCTCGACGAACGGTCCCTTTGCGCGCAGCGAGGATAGCGACAGCGTGCGGCCGAGCTGCTGCACGTCGTCGAGATAGCGATTCAGGATGGTGGCGCGCTGGCGGGCGAACGCTCCGCGCGTGACGGCCGCGGTGACGTTGGGATTGCCGTCGCGATCTCCTCCGACCCAGGTTCCCCAGTGGAGGAACGTCGGCAGGACCCAGGTTCCGCCGAACCGGGCGGTCAACCGATCCTCGAGGGTGCGGTAGATCCGTGGCGTGACATCGAGCAGCGAGCGACGGAACACGTCGAGCGAGTTCTCTACCTCATCGAGCGGGGTGGGGCGGCGAGCACGCGCGTCCTCGGTCGCATGGAAGGCAAGGACCTCGGCGCTGAGCATCGCCTCGGCGCGTGAGCGGCCGTTCACATCGCGCTCATCGAGGATCGACGTGATCCGTGCCAGGTGATCGAGTGACGAGCGGCGCCGCGCCTCGGTCGGGTGTGCCGTGATCACCGGCATCACGAGCGCGCGAGCAAACAGCGTGCGCATCTCGTCTGCGCTGCAGCCGCTGTCGATCAAGGCATCGAGCTGCGCCGCGAGCCCATCCGGTGCCTCGTCGCCGCGGGTCCGCAACGTGCGCAAACGCTGCCGTTCCTCGGCGATGTTCATCAGGTGACACCACAGCGCGTGGGCGCGGGCGACCTCCTCGAGCTCGTCGATGGTGAGCCGGCCGATCTGCTCGGCGAACGCACGGCGACCGCCGGGAAAGTCGCCGGTGCGCAGCTCGCGCGACTCCGCGCCAAACCGGCGGGAGAGCTCGAGCGCCGCGCCGCCGCCGAGCGTCGACACCGCGGACCACAGGGCATGCGAGAGGCGCTCGATGTCGCGATCGAGCTGCGTGTGGTCAGTCACCGCGGGGTTGTACACGACGTGGCAGGCCGTCGAACAGTCCGCACGTTTCCGGCGAAGCTTCGACGGATTGCGTGAGGAGTGCCAGCGCGTGCCACCTCTGGATGGCACTTCGCCGTGGCATGCGCCTTGCCTCACTCCGGCCTCATGGCCAAGGTCGCGCAGCGTTACATCGCCTGGATCGAGCGGCACGTGACGGCGATCTTGATCGTCTCGGTGCTCGCGCTGGTCGGTGCCACCTACCTGGTGATGTTCCGACTCCCGCTCCAGGCCGACTTTTCGTATCTGCTGCCCAAGGACGCCCCCTCGGTACGGGCGGCCGAGGAGCTCGCGGGTCGCATGCCGCAGCAGGACACGATGCTGATGCTGATCGTCGCACCGACGCCTGTGGTGCGCGCGAGCGCGACGACGCAGGCACTCGCCGGGCTCGCGCAGCTCGACGCGGACCTGATGGATCGCGTCGAGAGTGACAACGCCGACGTTCGCGACTTCATCGCTGCGCACCGCCACCTGTTCGCGCCACTCGGCGAGCTCGAGGCAGCGCGCGATGCACTCGCGACGCACATCGCCACGGTGAAGCAGCGCGCGAACCCGCTGTTCGTTGACCTCGACGACGCCGATCCGGCGCCGAGCACCGCGATCGACGAGCTGCGCGCGAAGCAGCGCGACGCCAGCGCCCGGCTCTCGAAGCAGGCGTTCGTCAGCGCCGATGGCCTTACCCAGGTGATCGTCCTGCGCACGGCATTCCGCGCGACCGATGTCGAGCGCGACCTCCGCCTGATGGGCGCCCTCGACACGCTGGCGGCGCAGCTCCAGCTCGCGCATCCAGGCACCACGATCGGATTTGCCGGCGGGCCCGTGGTCACCGTCGCGGAGCACGGCGCGTTGACCCGCGGCATCTTGCTGTCGACCGTGATCACGTTCGTGCTCGTCGCGTTCGTGCTGTTCGCGTACCTCCGCAGCATCCGGATCCTCGCGCTGCTGACCGCGAACATCGTCGTCGCCACCGTGATGGCGATCGGGCTCGCCTCCGTCACGGTCGGCCACCTCAACGCGGCGACCGCCTTCCTCGGCGCGATCATCGCGGGCAATGGCGTCAACTACGGAATCCTCCTCGTCGCCCGCTACCTCGAGGAGCGCCGTACCGCCGAGCCGAGGCCCGCACTCGCCGCCGCGGTCGCTGGAACCCTGCGCCCGACGCTGGTTGCTTCGCTCGGCGCGGCGATCGCCTACGCGGCCCTGGGTGCGACCCAGTTCCGCGGCTTCGCCGACTTCGCGTGGATCGGTGGCCTCGGCATGCTCGTATGCTGGCTGTGCTCGTTCAGCCTGCTGCCCGCCCTGATCCTCCGGTTCGCGCGTGCGCGCCGCCGCGAGCCCGCGCAGGCGTTCGGCAGCTTCGTGGTGCGCGTGTTCGGTTTTCGCCGTCCCGCCGCCGTCTGCGCGATCGCCGGTGCGTTGACCGTGGGCGCGGGTCTCGTGACGTGGCACTACGCCACCCACGATCCGTTCGAGTACGACCTCACGCAGCTCCGCTCGCAGGCGCCGGATGCGATCCGCGCACGCCAGTGGCTCGCGGTCTCGGACGAGACCTTCGGGCGTGGGCTCGCCGGCCTCGCCGGGAGCACCTACGTCGCTGTCGATCGCGCCGAGCAGCTTCCGCATGTCGTCGAGGTGCTGCGAGCAACGGCGAAGCGCGAGCCGATCATCGGCCCGATCCAGTCGATCCTCGATGTCGTCCCGGCCGATCAGCCGGCGAAGCTCGCGGTGCTCGCCGAGCTTCGCGCGCAGATCGACGAGGCAGCCGGCTTTCTCGAGGGCACCGAGCGCGACGAGCTGCTCGCCCTGCGCCCATCCGACGATCTGACGGCGATCACGATCGACACGCTGCCGTCAAGCATCGCTGCGAAGCTCACCGAGCGAGATGGTCGCCGTGGCCTCATCGTTGCGGTCAAACCGGGCGGAACCTTCGACGAGCGCAACGGCCGCGATCTGATCGCGTTCGCCGGTGCGCTGCGCGAAGCACCGATCCACGAGCGCGTCACGATCGCTGGTGCGAGCGTGATGTTCGCGGACGTGCTGACCCAGATCCAGAAGGACGGTCCGCTCGTCACCGCGATCGCGATCATCGGGCTCGTGGTGATGGTCGTCCTCGTCGTCGGTCGCTCGCGACGTTCGGTCGCGGTGCTCGCGGCGACCGGCGCAGGAAGCCTCGCGATGATCGCGGTGTGCGCGCTCGCGGGCCTCAAGATCAACTTCCTCGACTTCGTCGCCCTGCCGATCACGCTCGGCCTCGGTATCGACTACGCCATCAACATCGCGGATCGCGCAGCGACCGGCGACCCACTTGCCGCGCTCCGCTCGACCGGCAGCTCGGTCGTCGTGTGCTCGCTGACCACCGTGATCGGCTACGGCTCGCTCCTGGTCTCCGACAACCTGGCGATCCGCGGCTTCGGTCTCGCATCGCTGATCGGCGAGCTCACCTGCCTGCTCGCGGCGCTCGTGATCGTCCCCGCCATCATCGCGCTACCGCGTGTCGAGGGCCTGACGTCCACTGAAGCCGATTTCAGACACTCTCGGTCAGCAGCGGCGGGCAGTTCCGGATAGTTACTTGATGGTCCGGGCCTCGCAATGGTCGGACCACATGGACGACACGATCCCAGCCCACCCCAAGCTCCGGCGCACGAAGTCCCCCCTGCGCGCCGCCAAGATCATGCTCGACGTCCTGTCGGCCGCCGTCGATCGCGACCGTCCGCTCGTCACCCACCTCGTGATCACCCGCCGCTGCAACCTCTCGTGCGGCTACTGCTTCGAGTACGACAAGGTCAGCCAGCCCGTTCCCCTCGAGACGCTCAAGGCGCGGATCGATCACCTCGCGAAGCTGCGCTCGGTCTTCGTGGTGCTGACGGGCGGTGAGTCGCTCCTCCACCCCGACGCGATCGAGCTCGTGCGCTACGCGCGAGCGAGCGGCATGACGCCGTTTCTCAACACGAACGGCTATCTCCTCACCCGGAAGATCATCGAGGGCCTAAACGAGGCCGGCCTCTACGGCCTCCAGCTCTCGATCGACAACGCGAAGCCCAACGCCGTCAGCAAGAAGTCGCTCAAGCCGCTGATGCCCAAGCTGCGGCTGCTCGCGCAGCACACGCGCTTCCACGTCCGGATCAACACCGTGCTCGGCTCGAGCGCTCCCGA